>JAUVGT010000211.1 GCA_030593645.1 Deltaproteobacteria bacterium | reverse complement strand
ATTTTTAGCGGCGGACAAAATAGTCGATAATAAGGAATGGAATGCACTCCTTTCTGCATTTAAAAAGATGAATGATTGGGCTTTGCATATCCCGCTTTCAAGCATGCTGAATAACAAGAATGAAAAGAAAGCCACGGTCAGAAAGAGAATAGATGAAATCATGAACCTGACCCGGGCCAAAAAGATCGGCAGGCCGGTCCACGTAACCGAAGAATCTATGTTCTTTTCTATTCTTTCGGGCCTCAATGTTTATCACAAGGGGGATATGTCCAACCCGGTATACATGTTTAAAAAATATCAAAAAGTGATACCGGATAATAAAAAATATAATAAAAAAGCAACGGGCCTGTTGGAAGCCATTTACCTGGTGGATCATAAACGGGACGTGCAAAAAAAAGCGTTGGAGCAATTAATCCGTTTTTACCGGTCAAGAGAAAAAACATCGCTACTTGCGACTGAAATCGCGGATACAATACGCAGCATCGAGTCCAGGATCAATGACCGATATGACCAGAACAAAAACAGGAAAGCCGACTATAAAAAAGATCTTCAGGTGATCAACACGTCATTGGCGGGGTTGATTTGCCATTCGGTTGAGGTTGCCAGGAACAAAGGATACAGATACCAGGTCGAAGACCGAACAGAATACATGCTGAAAAATAATATTAAATGTGAGCATGTCCCCACCATACAGGCCCTTGAGGATGATATGCGATCCGGTGACTGGGAAAAAAAGCTAAAGGCGATCGAACTGCTCTCAAAGATCGGCATCGCTGCCAAACCGGCTGAACAGACCGTGATCAAGTATCTCGGTCAGCAGGGTTTTGGACGCAACGGAGGCAGGCTCCGTCGTTTCTGCGCCCTAACTCTCGGAAACATCAACACTTTAGATCCGAAAGGTATTACACTTCTAATCGAATCATTTCCGGATTATGATAACGGAGTATCACACGAGGCAAAAGAAACCATTAAAAAGATCGGTGAATCAGCCCTGCCGTATTTAATGAAAGGGCTGGATCACGAACACCACGCGGTACGTTATGGTTGCGCGGAAGCGCTTGGCAATCTGGGTCTGAAATCTGAAAAGGCAATTAAAAAACTGGAAGAGATTGCGGAAAAAGATAATAATCCTTATGTCCGGAAGCAGGCCAAAGGGGCTGTTCAAATGATCAGGAACAGTTTTTAGAAACTTGAGAGCTTTAGGAGCCCGAACGAAGCGATATTATGAGTTTTCTCGGATCACCCTATCTTCTTAATAATGAGTCGCCTTAAGCCGGAGCCTGATTAAAGGTTTTTAAACCACTTCTGTCGCGTTCAGATAGGCACAGATCATGGAACAGCGGGGGCATTTGAACAGAAAGTTACGGTTTGAAGGTAAAAGGAAACTGGGAAAATGGTTGGTGCGAAACCGAAAAAGTTGACATTGCATGGCTTTTCGCTCAATATCTATCATCTACAGGAGCCGTATTTAAATAAAAAATGTTCAATTGCGATTACGGGCAAATAATCAAAATACGACCGTGTGAGAGCCAAATAACCCATACTTTAAAACACCCTCAAAAACCCACTTTTCGAACTTTTTTTATTCCCGGTCCCTTCCATTTTCATCGATTTTCATATCGATCATGAAAACCCAACGTCTGATAAAAACCAATTATGTTAACTTTTGAGGGATTTTCATGTCGGATTACGGCCGGTTACAGGCGGTTAGGGGAGGGTAGGTTGACTTAGTTTTATTAATGTTCTAAAGTGCCTCATAGATGATAAATATCAATAAATTTGTAATCTTATTTTGCCTTTAAAGAGGGTGTCATTAAAAACGACTAAAGGGGGAATATTATGCGCGTTCAGACATTTGCACAATTATGTTGTTTAGTCTTTTTATGTATGTTTCTTATATCATGTGCAGTTCAAATAGCCACACCTCAAGAAATAGAACAGGTAGAGATGGAAAACATGTCATACTCCGAAGCTCTCTCAATTATAAAATCAAATTTTAAGTGTGCTGATAAAGTTAGGAAGAGGGGGGGGGAATTTTGGTCGGAAAACGACTTATACTGCGGGTGGTGCACACTCTGCGGTCCTCTCGATTCTGGAAGTTTCACAATACTGTATGTCAAAACTTCTCCTCGAAACACTTTACCGAATTCCTCTTCGACGCCGTATCAATGGATTAGTGATCAAACGACAGTTGCATTTTCAGATATAAAGGCTCGATTTCAACAAATAGAGTCAGGACTAGGATATGCCCAAAAAATTATAGTAATGATTGAATATATAGATTATAGTGGTAATACTAGTTCTTTTCAATATAACACCGATAATAAAGAGAAGGCATTGAAACTATATAAAGCATTTCGAGTTTTATCTGGTTCGGATTAAGCAAAATTAAGGGGATAAATAATTATGATCTTTTCTAGATTATTTATATATACAGGATTAAGTATTATAATTATTCAATTAATATTCTCACAATTTGCATTTTCACAAGAAAAAGCCATTAGACCATTTGGAACTCAAAACAAATATGCACTAATTATTGGTATTTCTAAGTATAAAGATCCGGTTTTTGATACGCTAAGATATCCTAGAAATGATGTACTGGCTTTAGGTAAAACTATAATTGAAAATTTAGATTTCCCAATAGATCGAGTAACGGTCCTTTTAGACCAACAGGCAACAAAAAATAATATAAGGAACGAGCTTAGCCGATTAGCGGAATATTCTCATCCAAAGGATATCGTTTTGATTTATTTTAGTGGGCATGGAACATATGGTGAAGACAAGGGTAAAGAAAAAGATGAAAAGGACGGAACAGACGAATATTTAGTCCCTTATGATGCTGAGTATGGAAAAATTTATACATGTATTGTTGACGATATATTTGGATATTTAATCAAAAATATAAACAGTAACAATATTATTGTGTTTTTAGACTCCTGTTATAGCGGTGGAGCTGGAAAAGGTGTTAAAGCCATCAAGGCAAAGAACCTTCCATATCGCGCAGTATCAAAAGATAGTGTGGTCTCTGATATCAGTAGAGAAGGTGTTACGATAATTACTTCTGCAAAATCGGATCAGGTTGCAATTGAGTCTGATAAATTATCGCATGGGGTCTTCACATATTATCTTGTTGATGCCTTAAAAGGAAGTTCAGATTATAATAATGATGGAAAGTTAAGCCATAGAGAAATCTATAGTTTTACCTATGATAAAGTAAAAAACTGGACATATGCTAATAAATTTCCAATTCAAGAACCAGCAATTGCGATAAAAAAGAATACATCTTTTCATATTGCATACAACAGAAACCCAAAAAGACACGTAAGGTGGGTAAACAAAGGTAAAAAGGGGGTTTTAATAAAAATAGGGGAGACTAAAAGAATTCTTGTTAGGGAAGGCTATTATGAAAAAAAAGTTATTAAAAAACCGGGGAAATTTGTTACAAAATATAAAGATGCAGTTACTACACGAAAAGAATGGGTGCCTGGTAAGAAAGAAATAAAACAAGTTTGGGTGCCTCCAGAATATAAAGAAACCCATATGCCTGATGAATATAGCGAAGAATTTACAGGTGGCCGTTTTGAATATGTTGATTGACACATAATGTTAATTTTTTAATATGGAACAGCGGGGGTATTTCAACAGAAGGCAATGAATGATTATCCAATCCAGCAAGTTGATTTTGCCAGTGCTATTTTTTAAAACGGAAATCCTACAGGACAAAAAGGCAGCTATGTTTCCACTGGGCCATTTATCGTGGTTATACGGTGTTCGGGATAGTGCTGTGGCCGGAAAAAGGATTAATAATAATATGATTGTTTTCATTTTATTTCACCTTGCTTTTTTAAAGATCTGGTTTTTTAATAATTTGGAGTATAACCGAATTTTATGATCCACCCCCTTACCTTTTCAGCATCGCCGTATTTATTGCCCGCTATCCTTAAATAATTATTATAATCGTCCACAGCTTTTTTAAACACGCCCTTCTTTTCCCATGCACAACCTCGATTCCTGTATGCAAACGAATAATTAGGATCTATTCTATGGTCTTAGTGAGATCTGATATTGCCTGATCATACATGGATAATTTGTCCCATTGAATACCTCGATCATTGTATGCTGGTACCATTTTGGGTACTTTTGCCCAAACCCGCATAAATATAGATAGGGGTATGGGGTAACTAACAATTCTTGGATAATACGGCGCTCAGTTTAATGATTGTTGGAAAAACGATTTGACACTTTGATATCGACATGATTATAGGCACGAAATACTTGGTAAATCAATCCGATACTACGTTTGCTTATCACATGCGCCAAAAACGAATTTTTTTGGCATCGGTTACGAAGGTGGTTGCGGATGAACAGTGCCGGAAAACGAATGGCCGTTTTAAGTGATGGAAAAATCAAGCAGGTTTATGGGTTACCAAAATTTACAGACGAACAGCGCAATACCTACTTTGCCCTTAATCCTTCTGAAAAGCAGGAGGTGGCCAAGCTGCGGTCCCTCCGGATCAAATCACTTTTCATTCTCCAGTTAGGCTACTTCAAAGCCAATAAAATGTTCTTTGTTTTTGAATTCGCTGAAGGGCACTTAACAACCTGCTCTATCTATATTTTTGCGGGTTTGGGCAAAAATACCCAATATGGGATATTTTGAGAAGCCCCTCGAAACTGCCTAATTGGAAATATATTATGTTTTAGCATAGGCAAAACCCTCTCAAAATCTCTAAATTTGACTCAAAATCGAATAAAGTTCCAGGGCAACCGCTAAAAAGGGAACTAAAGTGACACGATATCGCAGCTATGTTCCAATCGGGCCTTAAAGAGCCATCCCCTGATAAATATGGTATAGAAATAAAAGACCCTGAGGCCGGGACTATTAAAAGTACCGTAACAGTAAAAGGTGTATTCAAAGAGAAAATACCAAACGATAAATATATTTGGGTATTTACGGTTTATCATTTCAATTCTGTTGAAAACTATTACCCTCAAGGTAGGGCGGCTACCAATGATGGTAGGTGGAAAACGAAAGCCTTTAATATTGGTGATTCTGGTGATAAACTAAAACTTGTAGCTTGCCTCGTGGGAGAAACTGCTGATAAATTATTGAATTATTATCTTGATGCAGAAAGAGATCGCAATAAATGGCCGCCGTTGGATCTTGCGAAAGTTAACGATATTTTTGAATGTGACTCCGTTAATGTTGAGATCAGGTCTAAATAGTAAACCCCTTATTTTCCTGAAACCATGCTATTCATCTCTTTTGATCGTTTAAATACGGGCCTCTCAGGGGGTCAGTTTTTTGGTGTTTTCAGCTGATCACTGAAAACCGATAAATCTAAGTAGAATTACCCAGGGTAGGTCGGGTATAGTCATTGGGTTGACTTAGTTATTAAAATATAGTATATAATTCTTCAACCAGCTGATCCACCCAGCACCACCTGGTTAACTCCAAATAAAAATTTAAAACAGCCTGACTACCATAAATTGTGGAGGTTACTATGGTTAAGCTTCGTTCTGTTTGCATACTTTTTACTGCTCTTATTTTTATATTCCCGATTAACGCATTCGCCGTGGACTCCAGGGTGGACAATACCGAGACTGTAGAGGCCTCAAGACCCCTGGAGTATATTGTTCCACTCTTTACATATATGGGCCGCACCTTGAACAACAGTGATGAACCGATCGTCATGCTTGTAAACCACAGTTATGCGATAGGGTACAGCAAAGAACTCAAACAACCTATATGGGCGTGTTACAGATATTCATGGGTTTCAACGGACAGGCGGTTTGAAAGGCCCCCGTTATTCTATGAAGATTTCAGGCTGCCAAAGGATTCACGGCTTTCCACCGACACTTTTGGAAGTGGCTATCATCGAGGACACATGGCCCCGAACAACGGTGTAAATAAACAGTATGGAAAACTCGCTCAATTGGAAACCTTTCTGATGTCCAACATTTGTCCGCAAAAGGGTGACTTGAATTCCGGCATATGGAAAAAGATCGAACACGATATGATTGATAGATATGCTAAGAATAACGGGCAGGTTTTTATTATCTGTGGTCCGGTTTTCCGTGACGACCATGGCCATGTAAAGGGAATAAAGGTCCCGAGCCATTTTTGGCCTTATTCCAACAAAGGTACGAAAACTCTCATAGGATTTTGTGCAAATGCTATTCAGTGCCAGTTTAATCAAATTTGGGCTAATCCTCCCTAAAAGAATGGAGGATTAATTGAGTAAAAAAGAGAAACTTGATAAGACGGCTCCTCACTTAGCAGGTATGTATTTTGAGACAAATGATGAACAAACCGAGATGGTTTCCCCACCCGTTGAACAGCATGGGGCGTGGCAACGATTCCTTCCATATTGTGCATTATGAGTTTGATTGCATTTTAATTTTAGACACTTATCTAATAATTTAAAATTTGATCATTCATCAAAAGTTTAACCGTTGTCGCACTGATTTTATTACATATTTTAATATGTTTTGTTCTATTTGAAGGAATCGTTGCCACCCCCCGATAAATGGCAAACCATTCCCAGGGATCATGTTTTTTTCTTTGATGCTTACATAACTTCGTTTGACGGCCTCGATGATAACAACGGTGATCAGGACCCGGACGCCTGGGGCTCCCGGAATGAATTAAAAAATAGGAGGAAATCAAAATGAGTAAAAAAAGAAGTTTCGAATGTGGTTTTATTAGCTTAGTTATTTGGGCATTTATATCCTTATTTGCAGTGCCAACATTCGGCATAAACGCTAAGACAAGCCACGGACCGGCCTTGGCAGTCCTGGATGGCGATCTCTTTCTCTTTTTCAAGGGTCATGAAAACGAAAACATTTGGCATTCTGTCCTTCGTGGCCGAACATGGGAATCCTTAGGAAGGGTTAACGACCAGCATCCTCCCCATATGGAGCAGAACCCCAGTTCTATGGTCAGTTGGGCTTTCACAAGGGAAGCGCCGTCTGTGGTCGCCCGGCATGTGCCCAGACTTGCCCAGAAATGGAACTATTTGGTTTACAGAGGCCACAATAACACTCGGGTCTGGTATACCACCCAAAAATGGCACACTACCTTCGGGGGAACAGTCTACTACAAATGGGAACGTCCCAAGACATTTCAAAACGCGGATACCCAAAACTCACCCTCGGCTGTAAATCACTTATGGGGAACAGTAAACAAACTCACGGTGGCCTTTACAGGAATAGACGATCGTATTTACTTGATCATGGGGGATGCCCTACCGGTTGCCTTGCCGGAAGAGGCCCAGACGAGAGAGGGTCCAACAATCGTCTCCTTCAATAATCACCTTTACATCTTCTACATAGGAGTATCCATGGGCGACGAACGCATCCATGTCGCGAAGGCTCAAAGAAACACAAGAGGCTATATGAATTGGCAATTTTCAACTTTACCACGTGCATTTACTACAAGTGTAATAGCGGTTGTCAATTATCAAGGGACTTTAGTTGTTGCCTATAGTGGGCATAATAATGATCACATCTGGCTTAGGAGCTCTTCTGATGGAGTAAATTGGAATCGGCTAGGCTACATTGAGAATGTAACCACAGATTATGGTCCAGCTCTAGCTGTCTATGGTGACACTTTATATTTAGCATTCAAACCACCTTATATAACAGATGGCAGTATCGTATTTATGCCTGACTATCTTGAAGTATGTGCAGGAACACTCGTGATAGAAAGTACAAACAGCCCTGATACCGCTGGCCATGTTTGGAGTTCAATCAGGTATGACAGACCCGCTCTCAATTGTGGCGAATGATAATCAAACAAAGATAAGAATATCACCAACGAAGAAAAATAAATAATAGAGAATGAGGGTACCACGAATATTTGTTCGGCAATGCACGCTAAGCATCATAACCAATTGTTTTTATTTATATCTGAAAAAGATCATTTCATTTTAGAGGTTGATTAAATAATGCGGGCACCGATTATTTCCCACTAACAATTTTAACAAGTTGAGGTGCGGAACCGATTCCTGCTAAATCGGGTAATTAGACCCATCTACAGCAATTTTCAGAATTTTCGCGGTTTTGGACAAAAAACCCCAATCAGAAAACTTGTAAAAAATATAAGAAATAGCTTATAAATGATTTAGAAGAAGTACCAACTAAATAACTGGTAAATCTGAGTAGTTTTACCCAGGGCAGGGCGGGTAGTTTGACTTATTTTTATTCTTGTTATATTGCTGAACTTTCTACCCTGCATAAACCCTGAAACCTGAAAGGATAATATCATGAAAAAACAAAGCATAATTTTCATAATATTTATTTTATCGCTTTCAGTATCTTCTTTAGGCTTATCCCTAACACCGTACAGTCACGATAGATGGCAAACCATACCCAGGGGCCATGTTTTTTTCTTTGATGCTTACATAACTTCGTTTGACGGTCTCGATGATAACAACGGTGATCAGGACCCGGACGCCTGGGGCTCCCGGAATGAATTAAAAAATAGGAGGAAATCAAAATGAGTAAAAAAAGAAGTTTCGAATGTGGTTTTATTAGCTTA
>JAUVGT010000144.1 GCA_030593645.1 Deltaproteobacteria bacterium | reverse complement strand
AATTCAAGGCGTGCAAATTTCGTAATCATGAAGCGTACTTATAGGACCCGCCCTGTTAAATCTGTCTTTTTATTTAACAGGGGAGTTGAATGATTGCGAAATGCAGCACAACGCAGAAGTTGGACTTTTTACGAAACCGTCAATTATCTTGACCCCGCTTTCAAGATTACATATATCCTTTGCATAAGAACATAATTTTACAGGAGAAAATATGGAAATACCATTTTATCAAATCGACGCGTTCGCGAGTAAGCTTTTTACAGGGAACCCGGCCGGGGTCTGTTTACTGGAAGACTGGATTGATGATTCAACGCTTCAGGGCATTGCGACGGAAAACATTTTACCGGAGACCGCGTTTCTGGTGCCCGCGGGTGAAGAATATGATTTAAGATGGTTTACACCGAATATGGAAGTGGACCTGTGCGGGCACGCGACCCTCGCGAGCGGATTTGTGATCATGAACCATGTGAAAAAAAACATTGAATCTGTCAGATTTAACACCAAAAGCGGTCAACTATCTGTTGAACGTCAAAACGATCTGTATGTGCTCGATTTTCCTTCCCGTATGCCCGAACCGTGCGATCCGCCGGAACGGCTTGCTGAAATCCTGGGAAAGACGCCTGAAGAAATATTGCGCTCAAGAGACTTGATGGTGGTTTATAAGAATGAAAGCCAGATTCGCGATATGAAGCCAAATTTTATGGAAATGGCTGAACTCGACTGCTTTGCCGTGATCGTTACCGCCCCGGGAGATCATAATGATTTCGTCTCACGTTTTTTCGCGCCCGGCGCTGGGATACCTGAAGATCCTGTGACAGGCTCAGCCCATTGCACGTTGATCCCCTATTGGGCAGAGCGGCTAGGCAAAAAGGATCTTCACGCGGTTCAACTGTCTGAACGCAGGGGGGAACTGTTCTGCAAAGACCTGGGTGACAGGGTTTCGATTGCCGGAAAGGCAGTGGAATATTTGGTGGGGAAGATATTACTCTAGATTCGAAATTCGGGGTCGGTATCGTCTTTTAATACCGCAGGGGGGTTCCTTGTGGATACCCAATGTTACACTTCGCTACAGGATGGGCGGATTTGGAATCCGCCCCTACACCATTTTATTCCTTGAACCCCTGCGTCCTGCTATATTTTAGACTATTTCGGCTCATCCGGTTTTTCCAAATCAATCCCGGATAACGCGGCAAAGTATTTATGAGTATATAATATAAACAATAGATAGGCCAGAGATATAAAACCCATGTAGAGCGCGAAATCCTGATTTTTCATAAAATTAAACTGCTGCATCATTTCAATCTGGTTTTCGGGGAAATTCATCTTCTCATAAAATTCAAATAATTTTATACGCAGGAATGTGATTACGATAGAAATGCTTCCGATAATTGTAAATACAAATGTACCGCGCCAGGCATTCATTTTCAGCCTGTAGCTGCCCCAGGAAAGATAGGCGAGAAACAGTATGGTAATGGCCAGCAGGATTGATCCTGCAGTTCCGCAAATTATGGTTCCAAAAAATGGAACCGCGCTGCCGTAAAAAAACAATCCGGCGATGGATATCCCCCCGAATCCAAGGGTTAAACTCAACGCAAGAACAGGTAATGGGCATTTATCGGTCCATCGGATAGCGGGATCTATTTTTTCACATGTGTTTTTCACATCTTCCCTGCCGTAAAACAGTATCAGGATTCCCGGCAGGACAATATATATTACCAATGAAAACCCAAACGTGAAATATTTTAAAATGTCAGTCATTTCCGGAGGTATCTGCCCGGTTTCACTCATGGTGCTGTATATGTCCGGCGTAACTAAAAGAACCCAGACAAACCCGGCAGTACCGGTAAACAACCAGATCCATGAACCTGCCAGGCTCAGAATCCTTGCCCATCGCCTGACTTTTATTGATCCGATACCCAAACATATGAACCATGCGGCAAGCAGGCTATAAAATAGAATGCCGGGCAAAACCGTTTTCAAGCCCATCGGCATCGCAGAAGTGGTTTCTGCATAAGATGAATAAATAACGCCCAGTATCATTAAAAGAATCAGCAAGGCGCAGAATCCGCCTAGTATAATCTGGAAAATCCCAAATCTGCGCAACCCGGATTTGCGGTCAGTATCTGTCAGGCTTGTTAAAGTATCATTATTGTCCATGGTCCCATAATTCTTTTAACGCCAATCAATGATGCGAAATCAGGATTTATCAGATGGGAATAATTCTGTATCAATTATACCGTAAAAGGGTTTGGCAACGCAAGGGTGACGGTCTCGTAAAAAGTCCAACTTCTGCGTTGTGCTGCATTTCGCAATCATTCAACGTACTATAAGTACGCTTCATGATTACGAAATTTGCACGCCTTGAATTTGAACTTTTTACGAAACCATCAAGGGTGACGACCCCGTAAAAAATTCAAGGCGTGCTAATTTCGTTACAAACTCACATAAATAGTGGGCTGTGTAAGAGGATCCACAATATAGGCAGCCCGAATGTACCGGGCCGCCTTTTAAGTATTTATATTTAGAACATCAAATTGGGTAAAAAAAGAATGATCTGGGGGAAGAGAACCATAAGAATAATACCTACGACAATCGCGAAAAGGAATGGAACAATTCCCTTAAAAATCGCTTCAAGTGAAACAGGATCTTTTGAGGCCTGGGAGACCCCGTAAACCACATAAACGTTTATCCCGACAGGCGGCGTAATCACCCCCATCTGTGTCACCAGTACGATAATCACACCGAACCAGATCGGATCGTATCCCAGGTTTAAAACGACCTGGAAGAATATGGGGATGGTCAGCATGATTAAAGCCAGTGCATCCATGACACACCCGCCAATAAAATACACAAGAACAATAATTGCCATGATCAGAAATGGAGGAAGGTCAAAACCGCCGATCCAATTTGCGATATCAAATGGTATCCTGGATACCGCCAAGAATTTACCGAATACAACCGCGCCGGCAATCAAGAACATGACCATGCAAGATGTTCTCAGCGTTTCATACAGGGATTTTACAAATGCTTTCCATGTGATCTGTTTTCTGATCAGGGATACCGCAACAACCCCAAAAACCCCGACAGCCGCGGCTTCTGTGGGTGTAAAAAGCCCGATAAAGAGTCCTCCCATGACCAGGATAAACACGGCTAATGTATCGATCATTCCGGTCAGGGATTTGATTTTCTGCTTTAAAGTAAATTTTTCCCCTTTTGGTCCCTGGTCCGGCTTGAAAAGACACCAGATATATATGCTGATAATAAAGAGAATGGTCATCAGAATGGCCGGAAGAATTCCGGAGACAAAAAGTTTTCCGATGGACTGTTCAGTAAGCACACCATAAACGATTAAAACAACACTGGGCGGCATGATCATTCCAAGGCCGCCTCCTGACGCAACAGAACCGGATGAGAGTTCATCCGCGTATCCATAACGTTTCATTTCCGGAAGACCGACCGTTGCCATGGTTGCCGCGGTGGCAGGACTTGAACCGCACACCGCTCCAAAGGCTGTACATGCTGACACGGTGGTCATGGCCAGACCACCCTGGATATTCCCAAGAAATTTATATGCTGTATCGTAAAGTTTACGGCTTATTCCGCAGTTGAACGCGATCTGACCCATCAGAACGAAAAGGGGTATCGTTGTCAGGCCATAAGATGAAAATGCGTCATAAATATTTCTTGACAGAAGATTAAGACCGCCCTTATACGAGATTAAAAAACCAAAACCCACGAAACCGATTAGTGCCATAACATAAGCAACCGGCATCCGTGTCATAAAAATGACCAGCATGATGATAATTCCGATAATACCGGCAAGGGTCGGATTAATCGATTCAAAGTTTTGAATTGAAAAATTGGAGTTTAAGGAAGAAATAATTTCTTTTGAAAAATACCAGAGAAAAAAAATCAAAACCAGGAAGAAAACATATACACCTTTTTTAATAATGTTCCGTGAAGTATCGGAATATTTTTTAATTAATAAACCGATATAATCTAAAACATCATGAAAAAGCAGTAGAAAAAACATGAAAAAGCAAAAAGCCAATACATATATAACAAGATATTCAGGGAGTTCCAGGAGCATTGAAACCTCACCCGATTTTTGCATTGTATGGGCATAAAGCGCCATTCTCCATGTGATGATCGCCAATAAAATCATACTGACGACACTCGTGCAGAGCCCTATCATTGTCTGCACTTTTTCAGAAAAGAGCCGAACAAGCAGTTCAACCCCGATATGTCCTTTTTCTTTATGCGTATACGCCAGAGCCATTGCAATCGACAGTGTCGCCATCATGCCTACCAGTTCGACTGAACCGTAAACAGGATGTTTAAAAAAGCGGCCCACCACATCCGCGCAGGTCAGGGCCGTCATACCCACAAGGCTTATGGCCCCGATTATTTTTAATTTATCCAGCAGCCAATCATATCCATTCCAGAAACCGTTCATATCTATTCACCTTTTGATCTTCAGCCATGAAAAAAGGGCGGGCACATCGTGCGGCCCGCCCTGTACTGGTTATCTACTGCAGACTATCCAATGTTTTCTTTGTGAAGTCTATAATTTTCTGGCCTTCAAATCCCTTTTCATTCAGGGTTATTGCATAGCCATCAATTACGGTGGAAACCGCCTTTTTCCATTTGGCCGCTTCTTTCGCGTCCAGTCCGATAATCTGATTTCCCTGGTTCAGGAAAAATTTTAAACCAGCCGTATCGCTATCGTCCCATGCCTGGCCGTGTTTTACCAGCCATTCAGCATTGATTTCATTAATGGTCTTCTGGTGTTTTTTAGGCAGGGAATTATACTTGTCCTTGTTCATGACCACAAAAAATGTGGTTGTATATGCTGCCACATAGTCTGCCGTACAGTAATCGACCACTTCGCCCATTTTCCACCCTTTATTGGTTTCAAGTGGATACGCGCCGCCGCTAACAACACCCTTTTGGATACTCTGATATGATTCAGGCATTGGCATCGCAACCGGTGTTCCGCCCAGGGCTTTTACAACCGCGGCACTGTTTCCGGTGGCTCTCAGTTTCAGACCTTTCATATCCCCCAATTTTCTGACAGGTTTCTTGGCGGTATGAATCAATCCGGGACCATGACCATGCAGGTACATCACTTTTGTGTCCTGCAGTTCTTTAGGCTGGAATTCGTTATAAACGATATTGGCCACTTTTGTGGCTACCACACCGCTGGTGTAACCAAGCGGCAGATCAATTGCGGCCATTATAGGAAAACGGCCACGGGAATATGCCAGGCAGGAAAAACCGACATCTGAAACTCCCTCTACAACTCCGTCATAACATTGTTTCGCCTTTGACAATGTTCCACCCGGAAAAAACTGGACCTGTACGTCACCATTGGTCCGTTTTTCGACCTCTTTACACCATGCCTCAGCCAGCTTTGACTGGATATGTGAGGGGGGTAGAAAAGAACTGTAGGTCAGTTTGATGGTTTTTGCCATTGCCGCGCCCGGAAAAATCAGGCAAAACGCCGGCAGGATTAAAAAGATCGTGAGAGCAATCATACATTTTTTCTTCATTTAAAACCTCCTGTTGTGTGTTTACGAACGATGGGTTAAAAGATGTGTTTGCCTCCAGCCTCCTTTAATAAGACCAAGCGGTCTCTTTTGACGGCCTCGTAAAAGGCTGCAATTGTCTCCTTTCACTAAAGCTATGGCCCGGCAAGCTGAATGATTAATCGTGTAAATCGGAGCGGCCCCGATACCGCCCTTTTTTCACAATTGGCTATTCGTATTTAAAGCCAATTCTAATCAATAATCTGTGCCTGGTAAATGAAGCTTTAACTCGGCCGTCGGTCGTACGTTTCAAATGAATCGACATGGATCGGTTATGAATCATGGGTCCGATTGATTTGAAAATATAATATTAATAAACAAATTACAAAGTCAGTGGTTAACACCGAGTCCTGACATAATAAAATTTGTTAAAAAATCCATATGATCCTGATTCGGTTTTTCTTTGAGGTTCCACCCCCTTAAAGGCAAAAAAACCATGAGATAGGAAATGAAGTTGGACAGAAAGTCAATATCTCCACCGTTCGGAAGTTTTACATCTGCATTCTTGAGCAGTCCGCGCCAGAAGCCCACCACATTTTTATCATCCATTTCCAGGACCACACGAAGATATTTTTTTTCCAGGTACTTGATCTCCGTATAGATAAAAAGAATCAGGTCTTTATTGTCTATCATGAATTCGAGGGTATACCGTATCGCTTCTGATAATCTTTTTTTCGCGTCTTTAATATCTTCAAGTCCTGATTGCAGCAAATAATCGTACCAGATCATCTGCATGTGTCTGTATGTTAAAAAGAGAACATCATCTTTGGAAGAAATATAGTGATAAAGCTGACCCATTGACATACCGGAAGCAACAGCAATTTCACGTATGGTGGTTCGGTGATATCCCTTTTTAAAAAACAACTCACCCGCACCATTTACGATTTGATGATGTTTTTGTTCAATAAGGTCGGTGTCTTTTGCGGATGAGAGAAGGAGGCCGTTTTTCGCTTCAATAGCACTGGCAACAGCTGAAAATGGTTTAAATGAATTGTCCAAGGTGATCTCCGTAAAGGTATGTGGATCAGATTCAATAGAGCAAGCGCTCGATCTATGGTTCAGAGATAACACGATTGAGTTTATTGTCAACATTAAAGTGACAGAATAGTCAATTTACTTAATTTGATTCATTAAATGGCCTGTCTTCATAGCCCGACAGTTGAGTCTTTTGAATAAGAAATGTTGACAAAAAATGTCCGTATGAATAGATCATTTTTGACGGTCTCGTAAAAAGTCCAACTTCTGCGTTGTACTGCATTTCGCAATCATTCAACGTACTATAAGTACGCTTCATGATTGCGAAATTTGCACGCCTTGAATTTGAATTTTTTACGAAACCGTCTCATTCGGACTTTTTACGAGGCCATCATTTTTAAACAAAAAAATAGTATATTTCGAATCTTTGCATCATCTTATGCATGGACAAAGCCGTGTATTCGGATGTTGAATTACGCTATGAATAGAAATGGAAGGAAATTATGAAACAAAAAGCGTTCCAGGATTACTATAAGGATCATTCAAGCATTTGTTATGGGTGTGGTCGATTGAATGAGAGTGGACTTAAAATCAAGAGTTACTGGGACGGCGATGAAACAGTTTGCCGTTTTAACCCTGAGACGTTTCATACCGCCATGCGGGGCTATGTCTACGGCGGATTGATTGCTTCGGTTATCGATTGCCATTCCACGGGTACAGCGGCAGCGGCGGCGTACCGGTCCGAAAACAGGGGTATGGAAACCGAACCGGAATTGCGGTTCGTCACAGCCGCGCTTCATGTGAATTACCTGCTTCCGACACCGATAGACGCGCCCATGGAATTAAGAAGCAGGATTAAAGAAATTAAAAGCCGGAAAGTGATTGTGGCCACTGAACTGTGGTCAAAAGGAAAGGTTTGTGCCAAAGGTGAAGTGGTCGCGGTGAAAGTTCCGGAGCACTTAATGAGATGAACGCTTGTCCGCCATAGCCTTGGCGAAGGTGGATCGAACATCTTTTCACTGAACACTTATCGTTTTTCACTTTCGAAGCAGGTTTCGCATCTAATTCTTTATTTCAAGATCCTCAGCCCTGTTTTTCATAGCCCTGATGAAATCAAGATCTCTTCGGCTTCTTTCCACCATCCTTTCTACAATTTCTTTGTGCTCAAGGCCCATAAGAATCTTATATATATTGAATTTGGTTTTGCAGAAAAAGATATCAAAGGGATCTTTTTTTCCTTCACTTCTATAGATGCGTATACCCGGAATTTCTTCGTGCTGGATATATTCACATTCGGCATTTATCAGCAGGGGTTCGACATCATGTTTGTTTAACCATGGGATACAGGCGCCCTCCATTTCCAGGTCTGGGTTCATGATCATTCTTATTTTTTCAGTCACACCACCGACGGCAAGAACGATATCTCCTGTTAAGGAACCGGTTATGGCGAATCTCTGATTTACGGGCTGTTTGATAAAATCGGATATCAGCGCGATATCAATTGCAACCGACGCACTGTCTCCTTCAACACCACCATGGGCCTGGATATATTCAACATGCATTTCATATCCAATATACGGGGCGTTGATCTGGTTTAAGATTTTCTTTATCGATGCCCGGACATTTTGCGCGGCTGCCTGTGCGATATCACCGATCTTTCCCGGGGCCACAACTGTATCGGTTCCGCCGGTATTGATCTGACAGTGGATCGGCAGAGGCTGGCCAAACATCCGTCCACTCGAACTGGAATGAATTACGGCCAGTCCGACCACATAGCCGATAGAATCAGTTAAAGAACTGATATATCGTTTCAGATCTTTTTTGTGTGTACTTGCTTCCTTTGAGATAGCCCCTTCAAGGCTTAAATTTTCTTCCAGGGCATGCTGCACATGTACAGGCTGAACCAGTTGCGAATTATCAAGGATGGCTTCCATTTCAGCAGTTTTAATAACACCGTTAATGGGCCGCAGTATGCTGCTGAGTTTTCTATCGGATGAGCGGCACCTTAACTCCTTGATGATTTCAAGAACAGCCGCCCTTGAAAAATCCCTTTCCTTTAGTACAAAATCATCTGACAGCGGTTTCCCAAAGATATGTTCACTTCTTTTTCTTACACCATCATAGCCCTCTTTTTCGATTACTTCTCCCCAGGTTTCTTTAAATTCTTTTCCCAGATTATTGATTTCCTGCTTAATATACTGCGCAACTTCTTTAGTGTGTTTGGTGGTCTCAGGTACGGAACTATCCATATGGACGATTTCGCCCTTGTCTTCGATCCTGCTCAAAAACGCGCCTTCTCCTTCCCGCTGGAGATAACTAAGAGTATCATGGTTGCAGCAGCCGACAATAATATTATCCGCTTTTAACGAGTTCTCAGATTTATCTGCCGCCCCGCTGCCTGTATTTCTTCCGCCTTCAAGGATATATAACTTGTTCTGCATGATTTCCAGAAGCTCAGACATGTAACCGACTTTAATCAGTGTTTTCAACTCATCGATATAGATAATCGGTGCGGTGGCGTGCGCGCCCAGGAAAGCCCGTTTATGGGTGGGAGTATGCAGGTTGCCGGATTGATAGGGATCATGCCTGAACCCCCCTTTCATGCTCCTTGAATCCGGTTCCGCAACCCGTGCCATCAGAACCTTGTCCTTCCTGGGGTCATACAAAACCTCAGGAACCATATCGAGGAGGTGTTTTACAGAATTTTTTTTAATTGGCTGAGCTTCCCTCTGAATTTTTTCCTGAACCTGGTGATTGCTTTCCTGAATGTGCATAAATATGGTGCCGATTCCTGCAATCCCTGTAGCGATAAATGCCGGAGGAAAAAAGATACCCACAGCGATACTGATGAGCGTTATCGAAAAGAGCAATATTTTTACTTTGCGGGCAGATCTTATCTGCTCTTCAAGGCTGAATTCATCGACACTGTTCTGAGCGGTTTCTATCTCCGCGTTTAGTTTTTCCAGCAGGGAGTCAACTTTTTCCGGGGCTTCATAGGCCACCCTGATGTGATGCCTGTCCTTCCCGGGATACGCGAGAATCGCTTTTTGCGGACGTATGTAATCGCCAAAAGATTTATCCAGGACTTCCTCGAACATGTTGGCCAACATTGATTTACCGGTGCCCGGTTTACCTACCATCAGAATATGACCCTTATTCTGGGCAATTTTTCGAATGGCTTTTTTTGCACTTTTTTGGAATATGACCTTTTCTATCGGATCATCAGGCACAGTGATCTGAGAAGTATCATCAAAATATTCAAGGCGTTCTTCTAATATCCCCGGATAAGCCAGCAGCTCTTTTATCCAGGTATACCCTTCGTTGTCAAATTCATTCGACATTTTGACTGCCTTTAATCGTATCAAGCAAATAGAACTTACCCGCCTCCGAAACAAAAGTTCTTTTACTCATTTCATTATAAAGTTTGGGCAGGTGCTCCTTTAATGGTTCAAGCGCCCTGATATCGTGCATAACCGAAAGACTGGTGTACAGCACTTCTTCTTCAGGGCAGGTTCGGGGAATATAGTTGAGTGAAATCCCATATTGCATTTGTTTAAGGGATTCTAAAAGTGATTTTTTTTCCTGAACCCCCATGTTATACATCTTCAGTGTATTTTCGTATACTTTGGGGAAATTGGTTTTTGAATAATCGATCGATAGATTGCTGTTAAAAAGGAGCTTAAGGGGTCTGATTTTGTTTGCAACGCCCTGGGAAAATGACTCTTTAAAGGACATGTTATTATCAATCGAGTGTTTAAGCAAATGCAGGAAGTTTAAAAGACTGATATCATCAATCCAGTATTCCAGCTTGTTGTCGGATGTGAGCACATAGGCAAGCTTTTTACCATCCTGGTTAAACCTGATTAAGCGGTATGTTTTTTTGGGATCAAAGGAACCAAACTTAAACCCTCTTAATTCAAAAAGTCCGTCCGCGATATAGGCTTTTTCAAGAATGACATTGACTGGCCGAAAAATGAATTTACCGATATATTTTATTTTTTCAGCAATAGTGCCTCTTAAATGAAGCCAGGAACGGTTGCCGCCATAATCCTCGCAGATACCAATAATATCGTATATCTTGCTGTGATCCAGATTAGACAAGCTTTTGAATATGGGATCGTAAGGCCTTAACAGGGAATATAAATTATTCAGATGTGATTCCAGACCGCCGTCGTTCATGACCGGCATCTTTGTTTCACATTGGGGCATCAGTACTTCAGGTTGATCCTTATCACCATTTTCCGATTTCCCGAAATTGCCCGGTAAAATTTGCCAGATTTTATGTTTAGCCTTTCGGCGATAATGAACCTCGCAGCCCACAAGTTTTTTATTAATTTGAATCGGATTCGGATTGAGGAGATAATGCGCGAACGCGGATATTTCATATTCTTTGATGTGCCCGGGATTTATCACCTTTGGAAGCGTCTTC
>JAUVGT010000122.1 GCA_030593645.1 Deltaproteobacteria bacterium | reverse complement strand
AATTCAAGGCGTGCAAATTTCGTAATCATGAAGCGTACTTATAGGACCCGCCCTGTTAAATCTGTCTTTTTATTTAACAGGGGAGTTGAATGATTGCGAAATGCAGCACAACGCAGAAGTTGGACTTTTTACGAAACCGTCTTATTTACGATCCAAACCTTTTGCATACCCTGTTCTTGGGTCGGCTTTAATCATTTCAATTCGATTTTTTCCGATCCGATCGATCAATTCCTGGTGATTTTTCATATCGAAGATATATTTTTCAAGATATGCAGTGTAATCGGATTCGTTTCCGGCCGCTTTCTTATAGCTGTTCAGGTAAATCGGGTCATAATCATAGTACCGATAGCATGCGGTCGGATAAGCGCCGTACGGTACATGCACGATCGCGTCGACGCAAATAAACGGAACTTTATTCAGGTCCGGGTTTTCCCTGAGCTCATCAGGCTCGACCAGTTCTTCACATGTGACAATGACGGACTTCGCGGATCTGACTTGTTCCACATCCGCAAAGGACAGACCCTCTATTCTGACAGTGCCCTGGACATCACATTTTTGTGCATGGATGATCGTGACATCCGGGTTTATTGCGGGGACCAGGACAAGTTTACTTGAATCAGCCCAGCTGCCGAACGGATTGTCCATTACAACCAGTTTTTTATCCGGGATCTTTTGGTCCATCAGGCGCATCTGTTCGGTAAATCCCCACTTGTTGATGATATCGGTTCCAAGAGAAGATCGTGTCGGGAGGAACGGCACGCCCATAGAACCTGCAAGGAATCGCAGGCTCATCTGGTAGTTGGAATAATCTTCCACCCTTATCGTACCTTCCTGGGCCGCTTTTTTAAATCGTATACAGGTTGGTGCAAACCGGCCTGTGCCCGAGTATGCAGTTTCAAGACTTGAAATACAGCCGCCACCGATGAGTTCATCAACTGCCTGACCGTTTGAGTGTGCGTAAATATGAAGGTCTCTGGTTTTTTGACGTATGATTTCATAAACAGCTGCCATGGGATTACGATTCAGTGTAAATCCGCCAACCGATATGTGGCTGCCGTTTTTGACATAACGGTTAATAGCTGACCGTAAATCCATGACTTTATTTTGGGTTGGCTCCATGACAATTTCCAGGTCCTAATAGTGATGATCGTGTAAATAGTCCGTTTTCCCATCACTCCGGCGGAAGCCGGAGTCCAGAAGTATATGAAATTACTGGATAGCGCTAAAGCTTCACTGCGAGCCCGGCCACTTCCGGAATGACGCTAGAGATGATTTTATATGGTTGTAAATGTTTTTTAATGTATCTAAAGTGAAATCGTACTAAATTTCAGGTGCCTGAAGTTCAGGTATCACTTTTTTTACAGAGGACTCCCTGAACCAGAATATCCCATGATACCGGAAAATTCTTTAGTGGCCTTTATCAGTTCATTCAAACATGCCTGCCTGTGATTATTGTCTTTATAACGGATCTCCGGAATGGCCAGGCTGACAGCCCCAAGTATCATGCCCCTGTGATTCAGGATCGGGGCGCTTAGAGAGCCGAGTCCGGGTGTGCGTTCACCCAGACTGTCTGCATATCCCATGTCGAGGATTCGCTCGATTTCCGACCAGAGCAGGGATGTCACCGTTATCGTGTTTTCGGTTAAAGGTGTAAATTTGAGATTTTTCAGATAGTTATCAATGAAGTTCCGTGTGCTGAACGCCAGCAGACATTTTGAGGACGCCCCGGCATATAGAGGTGATCGATTTCCAATCGGCATGCTGGCTTTTAAATGCTGCGGGGATTCCAGGGTGTCGATACATAGACGCTCGAGGCCATCGATAACATTGATATGAACGGTTTCCTGGGTTTGGGACAGAAGTTTTTTCATATATGGCAGCGCGGCCCGCGCAACCGGATAGGTGCTCTGCAGGCTGTCGAGGAATTGAAAAAATATATTTCCAATACGATACTGTCGTGTTTCAGAGTCCTGATCTGCAAAACCATATGTTTTAAGGGTCTGAAGGGTTCGCTGAACAGTGGCCGGACTGAACCCAAGTTGAGTGCTTAATTCCCGGACCCCCCTGCTTGGCGGATTCGCCTGGAGTTCGAGAAGGATTTTTAATGCTTTTTCAACCGAATTAAAGCTTGACTGTTTTTGTTTCATAATGTAAAACACCGTTTTATTTTCGTGAATAGTGTCAGGTATTCGCCAGTTTTGTCAAGAATAATCTTAATGGTCAGGATCGCTGAAGGCTGTAAAAAAGAGCAGCTTCAGTCTATAGATTAAATAACGGAAATAATTATGAAAATGTTCTGCAATAAACCAATTCAAAAGGGTTGTACCCAGAAATTTGCTATTGATTAAAGGGGTTAATATGTTTTCAATTTTTGATCATGAATTGAGAAATTTCGGGAAAATCGCTTGACAAAATATTTAAAAGTTAGCTATATTTCAGCTACTTTTTTTAAAACATTGTTTCATTATGCGAAACATTGTCCCGTATATGGTTCTAAATTATTATTGGTATAAATATTCAAACAAAAATCATTAACAGATATGACTCATTAAATTAGGAGGTTTTCAAATGGATTTTGGTTTATCAACAGAACTTGAGATTCTGAAAAAGACTGTACGCGATTTTGCAGCTGAAAAAATCGCTCCCTTTGCAGATGAATGGGATGAAAAACACTATCTGCCGTATGAAGAAGCCATGAAACCCATGGGAGAACTGGGGCTTTTCGGCACAGTCATTCCTGAAGAATATGGCGGATCTGAAATGGGCTGGCTGGCTGCGATGGTTATTACAGAAGAAATCGCGAGAGCGTCAAGCTCTTTGCGTGTACAGGTTAACATGCAGGAGCTTGGTTGCGCGTTTACCATTTTAAAATACGGCACGGAAGAGGCAAAAAAGAAATACATACCCAAACTCGTCAGCGCTGAATATATTGGCGGATTCGCGATGACAGAGCCTAACGCCGGTTCGGATGTGCTTTCCATGGGGTCCAAGGCTGAAGATAAGGGCGACCATTTTGTCTTGAACGGATCAAAAACCTGGATTTCCAATTCCAGCCATGCGGACGCACTGATCTACTACGCGTATACAGACCGCGATAAAGGTTCAAAAGGCCTTTCAGCTTTTGTTCTGGAGCCTAAAAATTTCAACGGTGTAAAAACAACCGATCTGGACAAGATGGGATCCCGTTCTTCACCCACCGGTGAAGTATACCTGACCGATACAGAAATTCCAAAAGAGAATTTGCTCGGCAAACCCGGTGACGGCGCAAAGATCCTTTTTAGTTCACTGAATCATACCCGTCTTTCTTCTGCTGCCGGCGCGGTCGGACTTGCCCAGGCATGCCTGGACGCCGCAGTCGGTTACTGCAATGAGAGAAAACAGTTCGGTCAGAATATCGGTCAGTTCCAGATGATCCAGGAAATGCTGGGTCAAATGTCATCGGAGATTGAAGCGGCAAGACTTCTGGTTTATAAAGCAGCCTGGGTAAAAGATGAAGGGCGGCTGAATAACGGTCTTGATGTGGCACAGGCGAAATACTTTGCGGGCGAAACAGTCACAAAATGCGCCAATTTCGCAATGAGAATACTGGGCGCGTACGGATACTCCACAGAGTACCCGGTGGCCAGGTATTATCGTGACGCACCAACCTACACCATGGTGGAAGGATCAGCCAATATTTGTAAGATGATCGTTGCGCTTGACGCGCTGGGAGTTAAAAAAGCGAACCGATAAGTAGACTCTATCATTCGGCAGCCGGCTTATGGTCATTAATTTTAAAATCATGCGCGGGTTGTCGAAATGAAAAACTCTAAAGCTATACCAACTATAGTGTTTGAAAGGAGTAAAAAATGGATATTGTTGTTCTTGTGAAACAGGTACCGGATACCGAAGCACTCATCCAGATCGCGGGTGACGGGGTGTCCATAAAGACCGACAACATAAAATGGGTCATGAACCCATATGATGAATTCGCTGTTGAAGAAGCCCTGCAAATCAGGGACGCGAATGAAGGTACAGTGACCATTCTTACCATGGGGACGGATAAAGCAGTCGAAACAATCCGGACCGCGCTGGCCATGGGTGCTGATCAGGGAGTGCTGATCAATGATCCCGCCGCTGAAGGGAGTGATGGTCTTGCTGTTGCGAAAATTTTGGCGGCTGCACTTAAAGACATTCCGTATGACCTGATTATTGCGGGGCAGCGCGGTGTTGACGATGATGGATACCAGGTGGGAGCCGCGGTGGCTGAATACATGGGGATTCCACAGGCCTCGCTGGTAATAAAGGAAGAGATTTCGGACGGTAAAATCAAGTGTGATTGCTCCATAGAGGGGGGAACGGTTGTTACCGAAGCGCCTTTGCCTGTGCTGTTTACCACCCAAAGAGGACTTAATGAACCCAGATACGCGTCTTTACCGGGAATTATGAAAGCAAAGAAAAAGCCGCTTGACCAGAAAACACTTGCGGATATTGGTATTGACCCGTCCACTGTGGGCTTGGCCAACCGCAAAGTTAAGATCAAGGCACTGAATCCTCCTCCTGAACGGAAAGCGGTGAAAATGATCGAAGGTGAAACACCCGAAGAACTGGCGGCGGCCCTGATCAAAGTGCTTCATGAAGAGGCCAAGGTAGTATAACACGGGCGCGTTTTTAATTAATACCCGGGAATAAATAATCCGGTGAAAGATAAAAGGAGAAAATCATGGCACAAGGTGTTTTGGTAATTACAGAACAACGAGACAATGCGTTCCGCAAGGTGTCATATGAAGCGGTAAGCGAAGGAAGGCGAGTTGCTGACGAACTTGGCACGGATGTAACCGCGGTGGTTCTCGGTTCGGGTATTGAGGGTATTGCCGGAGAACTTGGGAAATACGGCGCGGACAAGGTTTTGGTGGCTGATGACGGCATCCTGTCAGATTATACCACAGATGCCTACACAAATGTATTGGCGGAAGTCATTAAAAGCAGAGAACCCAAGGTGGTTTTCCTCGGGGCTTCAGTACAGGGCAAGGATCTGGCACCCCGACTGGCAGCACGGCTCGATACCGGCATGGCAATGGATTGCGTTGTCGTCAAAGCGGAAGATGGGGGAGTTGTAGTGACCCGTCCCATGTTTGGAGGAAAGGTCCTGGCTGACATAGAACTTGAGGGAGATCCCCAGATAGTGGCAGTGCGGCCGAATGTAATGTCAATCACTGAAAACGCGAAAGACGGTTCAATCGAAAAGATTGATGTTCAGGCAGGTGAAGTAAAAACCACTGTCCTTGAAACAAAGATCGAGGCGGGTGATAAGATTGAACTTACAGAAGCGGACATTATCGTGTCCGGCGGACGGGGTACGGAGGGTAAATTTGAAGTGATCGAAGAGCTTGCAGGTTTACTTAATGCGGCCGTTGGTGCTTCAAGAACGGTTGTGGATGAAGGATGGCGATCACACGGAGATCAGGTCGGCCAGACAGGCAAGATCGTATCCCCGAACTTATATATCGCCTGTGGAATTTCAGGTGCGATCCAGCATATCGCGGGTATGTCCACATCAAAATTTATTGTGGCAATCAATAAAGATGCTGATGCGCCTATATTTTCAAAAGCGGATTTTGGCATCGCCGCTGATCTTTTTGAAGTGGTTCCGGCAATGGTGCAGGAAGTTAAAAAAATTCAGTAGAAAACATAATCTGCATCCATTATATATAAATGGATGCAGATCATAAATGCTACTCCAGCCGGGAGTAACAGGGTTAATAAGGTGGAACCAGTTAATAATGGAGTAAATAGACATGGCCCAGAATAGAGAAGAAATGCCCCTGGATGTTCTTTTTGTTGGGGGAGGTCCCGCTAACCTCGCAGGTGCGGTGCATTTGATGAACCTGGCAAAGGAAAAGGGACTTGAACTAGAAGTAGGTGTTATTGAAAAAGGGGACATCATCGGCGCCCATTCACTCAGTGGCGCTATTCTTGATCCGATTGCATTAAAGGAGCTTGTTCCGGATTACATGGAAAAAGGATGCCCGATCGAGGAGACTGAATGCCGGGATGAATTCTATTTTTTTACGAAAAATTCACAGTATTCCGTTCCCTTTACCCCCAAATACATGCACAACAAAGGCTGTCATATTGTCAGCCTATCGAAGTTTACCCGCTGGCTGGGCGAGCTTGCGGAAAACGCGGGTGTGAACATTTTCCCCGGGTTTGCTGGAACGGAAGTCCTGTATGATTCGGATACCACAGGTGTTCTAGGGGTTGCAACCGGTGATAAGGGAGTTGATAAAGAAGGTAAACAAAAATCAAATTTTGAGCCTGGTATCGAATTGACCGCAAAAGTTACGGTTTTCGGTGAGGGTCCGAAAGGAAGCCTGATCCGGGATATCGGTGAAAAAATGGGTATTTTTTCCGGGAAAATGCCGCAGGTTTTTGAAACCGCGATTAAGGAAGTGATCGAACTGCCTGAATCGAGTCCGTTTCTTTCCGGTGATACCACAGTGATTCATAGCTTCGGATATCCATTCGGCCTGCATACAAAAGGCGGAGGCTTTTTGTACAGGATGAAAGATAGCATGGTCGCGCTGGGCCTTGTTGTGGGGCTGGACTATGAAGATTCCGGTCTTGAACCTTACCATGCGTTTCTTGATTACAAAAAACATCCTGTAATCGAAGAGGTGATCATGGGCGGTAAAGTGCTTCAGCAGGGCGCGAAAACGCTTTCAGCCGGCGGCTATTATACCATGCCGAAATTGGCGGTTAACGGGGCTTTGTTTGTGGGTGACAGCGCGTCCATGCTCAATATTCAGCGTTTAAAAGGTATACATACTGCCATGAAATCGGGCATGCTCGCGGCTGAATCAATTATCAGCGCATTCGAAAAAGACGATTATACAGTCACTACCTTAAGTGAATATGAAACAAAGGTAGAACAGAGCTTTATCATGAAAGAACTGAAGGCGGCCAGGAATTTTACCCAGGCGCTTTCAAAACACGGTGTTTCGCAATTTGTTCACGTGGGCGCCCAGTTCATTACCGGTGGCAGGGGTATTTTCGACAAGATGCCGATAGAAGAAGACAGTTCCACCTTGGAAAAGATGACACCTGCCCAGGTAAAAATGCTTGAAACACCTTCTGCCCGTGAATTTGACGGCGAACTTTATATCGATAAATTGACCGGAGTATACCGTTCTGGTACTCAGCATGAGGAAGATCAGCCCTGCCATTTAATTGTGCATGATCTGAATATATGTGCCGGTGAATGCTATGACCATTACAGGAATCCCTGCACCCGTTTTTGTCCGGGACAGGTATACGAGATTGAAGACAGCGGCGGAACAAGGCGTTTGAAACTGAATCCGTCAAATTGTCTACACTGCAAGACATGTGAGATCAAAGATCCATTTAAGAATATTACATGGACCTGCCCTGAAGGCGGGGGCGGCCCGAATTTTTCAATAACTTAAGACGGTAAATTTAATAGAAATCCGCCGGTCAGCGATTTACGGAGCTGAAACACGCGGGAAACAGTTAGGAGGAAATTATGAGAGAAGTAGTAATCTTAGGTTCAGGAAGAAGCGCCGGGGGGAAATACGGCGGTTCTCTGAAATCGGTGACAGCTCCACAGTTTGGCGCGCAGGTTGTCGCTGAAACTGTAAAACGTTCCGGGATTTCACCTGATACGATTGACCAGACAATTTTCGGTAATGCATGGCAGGCCGGTGTGGGACCGAACCCGGCCCGGTTAACAGCTGTAGGCGGGGGTATACCCACAGACGCACCTGCCGTGTCGGTAAATGTACGCTGCGGTTCAAGTATCCAGTCTTTGATTATGGGATCCCAGGCCATTAAAGCTGAAGATGTTGACACTGTGCTGGTGGGCGGAACCGAGAGCGCCAACCAGGTGCCATACGCGCTGGATAAGGCCAGATGGGGATATCGCATGGGAAAGAGCACGATCCTTGATCTTTTGCATCATGACGGATTTCTATGCCCTCTAGGCGGCGGACTGATGGGCGAACTTACAGATGTTTACGCGAAAGATTTGGGGATTACCCGTGAGGAACAGGATGAATTTGCAGCCGACTGTCACAATAAAACAGAGGCCGCGGTTAAAGCCGGCAAGTTTGAAGAAGAGATTGTGCCGATCGAAGTTCCCGGCCGCAAGGGTCAGGTTAATATATTCAAAGATGAAGAGATCTACCGGGAAGGGGTTACCGCGGAATCTTTGGGAAAACTTCGCCCGGTGTTTAATAAAGACGGAACCGTTACAGCCGCAAACGCCTGCGCATTATGCGATGCGGCAGCAGCCCAGGTGATAATGGACAGGAAAAAAGCCGATGACATGGGGCTGAAACCCATGGCACTTGTCCGTGGATACGCGTTTGTTGGATTTGACCCCAAACGGTTTGGATTATCACCGGTCAAAGCGATACCGGCCGCTTTAAAACATGCCGGTCTTGAACTGGCGGATATCGATCTGATTGAGCTGAATGAAGCATTTGCCGCCCAGTACATCGCCTGTGAGCGTGAACTGGGTGTCGACCGCACCAAGGTGAATGTAAACGGCGGCGCTATTGCCCTGGGTCATCCGGTGGCGGCAACAGGATCAAAGATCCTGACCACTTTGCTTTATGCGATGAAAGACCGTGACAAGCAGCTTGGTCTTGTGAGCGCGTGTATCGGCGGTGGAAATGGTGTCGCACTGGTGGTTGAAAGATTGAATTAATCGTAATCAAACATTAATTGAAATACCGGACTGATGAAGCGTTAAAAGATTTTGTAAAAATATCTGGTATGTTTCACCGGTCCGGTTCAAATTTGGAGGTATTCCCATGGCAATTAAAAAAGTAATGGTAATAGGCGCCGGGACGATGGGCGGCGGTATCGCCCAGCTTTGCGCCCAACAGGGATTTGACGCAATAATTACAGATATCAATCAGGAATTGTCGGACAACGCGAAGACAAGGATTGAAAAAGGTCTTTCAAAACGAGTCGAAAAAGGAAAAATTACGGACGACGATAAAAACTCAATTATTTCCAAAATTTCAACCGCGGGCGACCTGTCTCCCGCCAAAGACGCGGATATTATCATTGAGAGTGCTATCGAGAATATTGAGATTAAAAAGAAAATATTTTCTGAAATAGACGGTCTTGCCCGTCCTGACGTGATTCTGGTGACAAATACCACTTCTCTTTCGATTTCAGAAATGGCGGAAGCCACGGGCCGTCCGGACAAGGTTGTCCAGATGCATTTTTTTAATCCGCCGGCGATTATGAAACTCGTAGAAATTATGCCCGGTAAGAACACATCAAAGGAAACCATTGATGCAGCGGAAGCATTTGCAAAAGAATTGGGCAAGGATCCGGTCGTATGTAAAAGTGAAGCTCCTGCGGGTATTGTGAGCAGGATATTAGGCCAGCTTTTAAATGAAGCCACATGGCTCGTGGATTCCGGTGTTGCCGATGCTGAAGATATCGATAAGGCGATGAAACTCGGTGCGAATCATCCCATGGGGCCGCTGCAGTTGATTGATTTTATCGGCATAGACATCCATCGCGCGAAGATGCAGACCCTGCGTTCAAAACTTGATGATCCGCGTTATCAGCACCCCAAACTGATCGATGATATGATCGAAGAGGGAAAACTGGGAAGAAAAGCCGGTAAAGGATTTTATGATTACGGAGGATAATCATGTATGAAAATATATTACTTGAAATAGATGGTTCGATAGCGATACTCACAATCAACCGGCCCGATAAAATGAACGCGGTCAACAATGCGACAGTAGATGAATTGGACCAGGCCCTGTCGGAAATCGAGAAGAACCCGGATCTGCGCGTAATGATATTAACCGGTGCGGGTGACAAATCATTTGTTGCTGGCGCGGATATCTTTGAAGTTCAGAAAAGGGATCAAATTCTCGCGCGTTCAGAGACAAGGCGCAGACAGGAAGTTTATTCCCGTATTGAAGCCCTTGAGATTCCATCCATTGCGGCCATCAATGGATGGGCACTTGGAACCGGTCTTGAACTCGCAATGGCATGCACCATGCGGATCGCATCAGCAAAGGCCCGGCTCGGCCAACCTGAAGTAAAGCTTGGGATTATCCCGGGCGCAGGTGGAACCCAGAGACTGCCTAAACTTATTGGCATGGGCAGGGCCATGGAGATGATCCTGACCGGTGAACCGATCAAACCGGACCAGGCATTGGTATTTGGGCTTGTAAATAAAGTGGTAGAACCGGAACAGCTCATGGATGAGGTTAAAGTCCTGGCCGCGACCCTGATTGAACGCCCCAAACTTGCGGTGCAGTATGGCAAGGAAGCGGTTTTAAGATACGCCGAAGGATCACTTGCCGAGGGTCTTGCCCATGAATCCTACCTGCATGCGCTTGCCTGCGGCACAGAAGATAAAAAGGAAGGCATCGCCGCTTTTATAGATAAGCGTAAGCCTGACTTCACAGGGAAGTAACGAATTTTAAACATTTCTCTGTTTTATATAAAGCCGTTTTCGGAGTTCTGATTACAGAATGACGAAGGCGGCTTTTTTATTATATTCCTTTCAAGTTCACTTTCGAAGAGGCAAACATAAAAAACAGATAACTCTCGCAGAGGCGCGAAGACGCAGAGGGTTTCCATGCAAAGCTAAGCTTTGCTGGTAGTAAAAAACTGTCTTGCCTTGCGAGCTTCGCGTGAGAATCATTGTATGTTTACAAGTACGTATAGGATTTTAAAACGAGCTCTAAATTCTTGAAGTTTGAAAAAATGCAGGGTATAATTAATTACCGGCTCAAATTATATCGGGTTAAGGGCGAAAATCTAAAAAATCAATCACGAAAGCACGAAAAAGGATAGATATAATTTTTTTTAGATTAAATATTTATATTTTTTTCATGTTTTCTATCTTTAGTGATCAAGGATTTTTGTAAGCTGGTATTGTGTTTATCGATTTCAGGAGTTATATTTTGAACAGCCATTTAAAGCAGGGCTCAAACAAAGATCATGATCAGAGTTTGATCCGCTTATTAACAAAAAACAGTCTTTTACCCATATTGACCGGCATATTTTTTACAAATTTTATTTCTCGAATTATTATCTCACCCATGATGCCTGCCATTGAAATGGATTTGGGTATAAGTCATACTGCCGCGGGTTCATTATTTTTTACAATATCGATTGGATATTTTATTTCACTTATCGGGTCAGGGTATATTTCCTCATTTATGACCCACCGTAAAACGATTATTCTTTCTTCGAGCACTTTTGGTTTTGCTCTTTTTTTATGTGCATCAAGTAACAGTTTACTCTGGATGCAGTTGGGATTGATTGTTTTGGGATTGTCCACCGGTCTCTATTTACCCTCCGGCATATCCACATTAACCGCCGCCGTTCATTCAAAAGTATGGGGAAAGGCTATATCGGTTCATGAATTGGCGCCGAATCTTGCTTTTATTCTCGCACCGATTATCGCCGAGTTTTTTATGATCTGGTTTTCCTGGCGAATGGTATTAACGGTAACCGGGTTTGCCGCTGTTGCGATGAGTCTGGTTTTTATTCGATTC
>JAUVGT010000139.1 GCA_030593645.1 Deltaproteobacteria bacterium | reverse complement strand
CCGATCCGATCCGTTCAAGATCACCACAGTCAAGAATAACAGAACAGTCATACCTGGCCGTTTTATCAATATCCCGTGAAATTAGCTCAACTGCCGGTAGAAAACGATATACGGCAGGGATCGGGCTGTCATTGAATAAGGTTATGTTCTTATTCATTGCTTCAAGAGCAAGACCCATAGCAATCAGGGAACCTACAGCATCGCCATCCGGATTGATATGGGAGGCAAGTAAAACCCGTTTACTGTTGGTTAAGTGGTGTACTATCTGATCCATTCCCGGTATCAATCTTTTTCAATAACCTATTTATTTTGGCCCCATAATCAAAGGACTCATCGTAAAAAAATTTGAGTTCAGGCATATAGCGAAGTCCGAGCTGGCGGGCAAGGGTGCGCTTGACATATCCCAGGGCGCTCTGAATTCCCTGTGCGATTTTTTTACGATTTTTTATTTCAACCGTTGTAGAATAATAAATTCGAGCAAGTCTAAGATCCCGGGACATTTTTACACCGGTTATTGTGATCGTCTTGAGCCGGGGATCATTGATATCCTTTATTAATACATCTGATAAAGTCTTCTGTATTAAACCGCTTATTCTGTCGGCACGTGTAAATGTTGTTGTCATAAACTGATAATCTCCATCTGTGTATCAATTATTTCAGCGAGTCCAAGTGATTCAGTAAAATTAAAAACCTTGTCTATCTTGGAATTTGTCACCTTTCTGTTGTTGCCGACCAGAGAAAAACCGATTTCTATCTGTTTGTGAATATCGTTTGAGCCGGTTTCCGCGACAGAGATATTAAAATGGTTACGGAGCCTGCTAATGATCGATTTAACGACTTTTCTTTTACCCTTCAGGGAGCGGCAGTCATGCAGCCTGAAGAAAATTTTGCCTGTACCAACAACCATCAGTTACTATTCAATTTCAGGTTTAATTTCTTCCAAATAGAAGCATTCAATCACGTCTTTCACTTTGATATCATTATAATTTTCAATACCAATACCACATTCATAACCGCTCTGAACTTCCTTGGCATCGTCCTTGAATCGTCTGAGCGAAGAATTTTTTCCTTCATACATAATCACACCATCTCTTATGAGCCGCATGGCTTTTCCCCGTTCGATTCTGCCGTCAGTGACATAACTACCCGCGATGGCGCCCACTTTAGGAATATGGAATACTTCGCGCACTTCCGCGCGGCCAAGAAGCCTTTCCTCGAAAGTGGATTCCATCATTCCGGTAATGGCACCCTTAATATCTTTTATGATATCGTAAATAATATTGTAAAAACGCATATCCACTGACTCTTCAGTAGCCAGAGCCTGAACCTTCGGTGACGGCCGGACATTGAATCCGATAATAATCGCATCGGATACAGTGGCCAGTGAAATATCCGATTCGGTTACAGTGCCTGTGGCGGAATGTACAATATTAATATTGACCTCTTCATTGCTGAGTTTTGTCAGGGACTCAGAAAGCGCTTCAATGGAACCGTGTACATCCGCCTTGATAATCAGGTTCAGGTCTTTGATTTCGCCCTGCTGCATTTTTTCGAATAATTTTTCAAGGCTCAGTCTGCTTGATTTCGCCAGTTCCCTGGAACGCTGTTTTTGAACCCTGTGAAGGCTGATCTGTTTGGCGTCTTTTTCATCTGTAACCGTGATGAGCTCATCCCCTGCTTCAGGGACACCGGAAAGACCGATCACTTCCACCGGAACTGCCGGACCGGCTGATTCCACCTGCACGCCCCTGTCGTTCAGCATGGCCCGAACCTTGCCGTACTGTATTCCGCATACAACAGGATCGCCGATTTTTAATGTTCCTTCCTGTACCAGCACCGTTGCGACAGCTCCCCTGCCGGAATCCAGTTTTGATTCAACCACATGACCCCTGGCAAGTTTATCCGAATTAGCTTTTAATTCAAGCACTTCGGCCTGAAGCAATATCATTTCAAGCAGATCATTTATTCCGGTTTTCTTTTTGGCTGAAACATTTACAAAAATGGTATCACCGCCCCAGTCTTCCGGACTCAGCCCTATTTCTGATAATTCACGATATACACGATCGATATCCGCGTTGTCTTTGTCAATTTTATTTACAGCAACAATTATCGGAACCCCTGCCGCCTTTGAATGGTTGATGGCTTCTATGGTTTGCGGTTTAACACCGTCATCTGCGGCAACAACAAGAATCACAATATCTGTTACTTTCGCTCCCCGTGCGCGCATCGCGGTAAATGCTTCATGTCCCGGTGTGTCAAGAAAAGCAATCTGCCCCTTTTCCGATGTGACATTATACGCCCCGATATGCTGTGTGATACCGCCGGCTTCGGCATCTGTTACCCTGGTTTTTCGAATCACATCAAGTAATGAGGTTTTTCCGTGATCCACATGCCCCATAATGGTTACAACAGGAGGTCTTTCAATTAGTTTGCCCGGTTCATCTGTTTTTACTTTCAAGATGGTTTCTTCTTCAAAGGCGGCGCGTTCTATTTCGTAATCAAATTCCGCCGCGACCAGTACGGCAGTGTCAAAATCGATTGTCTGGTTGACTGTCGCCATCACATCCAGGGACATTAATGACTTGATCATTTCCCCGGCTTTTATACCCATGCGTTTTGCGAGATCGGAAAGTACGATAGTATCATCGATTTTAATTCTGCGCTTAATCGCTTTTGCCGTTGTGATCTGTGTTTTTAGACTCGGGCCCGACGACCTGCTTTTGACACCCTTTTTACCTTTCCTTGTGCGGCGACCCCTCGTATATAGATCAGCACCTTCAACAACTGCCTTCTTTCTGAAAGCGATCTTCTTTTTAAAGAATCTCCTGTCGGCGTCGACAGGTTCTGGTTGTTTCTTCTTTTTTCCCTTTTTGGACAGTTTTTCAGGCATCTTATCCTGAGGTACTGCTTTATTCGGTTTTAATCTTTTATCACGAACTTCTTTTACCGGTGCTTTCTTTTCGGTTTTGCGTTTTGCCGGTTGTTTTTTCTCCGTGATTTCTTTAGCCGGGACATGTTCTTTTGGAGCGATCGGCATCTTGATGATTTTTGCGGCGAATTCTTTTTTCTTTTTTAGTTTTTTACCCTTTTTCTTGGGTACGCTGTCTTCTTGAGCGGCTGTCTTTTCAGGGGATATATCCTCAGCAGGCGCCTTTGCCGCGAGTTCTGGTTTTTCGTCAGGTTTTACAGCAATATCCGTCACTTTTTCATTCTCCTCATCTTCAGCCGTTTTCTTTGAAGCGGGAGGTTCCTGTTCAGGAGTTACCTGCGACGTTTTCTCTTCCGGTATTTTTTCCGTTTCAGCGACAGCTTTGCGACGGACCTGTTTTTTCCGTCTACGAATCACAGTCGGTTTTACGCGAGTTTCAACGATGGTTTCTTCTTTTTTGCCAAACAGGTTTGCCTTGATTTTTAACACATCATCATCTCCTAAAGAACTCATGTGGCTCTTTATGGAAATTTCCAGGTCCTCAATCTTATTAAGCAGGACCTTGTTAGGCATATTCAGTTCTCTGGCAAGTTCATATACTCTGATCTTTGCCATTCATCCCCCTAAGTCTTGTTTCTTTTTTCGATATTATCATGCCGGCTCTCAATTAATCAGTTTTACCGACGTCCGTTTCACCCGGTGCTTCAGACTGCCCGGTAGAATTTTCATTGTCTTCCCCGGAACTGTCTGAAGTATTTCCGGTAGACTTTTCATTGTCTTCACCGGAATCGTCTGAAGTATCTTCAGATTCTTTATTCTTTTCTAATTCATTCCTGTACTTCATATCGGCAACGGTTTCGAGCGAGATTTCGATAAGTCTGGCGGCTTTTTCTTCCCCGATACCCCGAATCTGGACAAGATCTTCAACCGACGCCATGGCTATTTCCTCAACAGAGAAGAATCCTTTTTCATACAGTGTGTCAGCCATACTGACACCAATCCCGGGCAGGGCAATTAAAGAATTATAACCGCTCTTCATGGTTTCACCGTATGATGTCTCGCTTTTTACATCAAGGTGCCACTTTGTAAGCTTGGATGCGAGGCGGACATTTTGACCGCGTTTTCCGATTGCAATCGACAAAAATTCGTCCGGTACAATGACTTCCATCGATCGGTTGTCCTCATCGATGATAACCCTTGATATTTCAGCCGGTGCCAGCGCATTGCAGACAAATTTAGCAGAATCCATATGCCATGGAATGATATCGATCTTTTCCCCTTTAAGTTCCTGAACAACATTTTGAACCCTGCTTCCCTTCATTCCCACACAGGCGCCGACCGGATCGATATCAGAGCTGCTTGAGGTTACAGTAAATTTAGCGCGAATACCGGGTTCCCTGGCGGCACCCATGATCGTGACAATACCTTCACTTATTTCAGGTACTTCTGTTCGAAAAAGGTTTATTAGAAAATTTGGGTGGGTTCTTGTCAGAATAATTTGCGGACCGCGTGTATTATGTAGAACATCAAGGATCAGGGCCCGTATTCTTTCGCCGCGATGGTAGGTTTCTCTTGGGACCTGTTCCCGTGCCGGAAGTATCCCTTCCGTATGCCCGAGGTTAACGATAATGTTCCCGCGATCAATCCTTTGGACAATGCCGTTAATAATTTCATTCTTCCGATCAATAAAACTGGCATACACGGCATCTTTTTCGGCATCTTTTATTTTTTGAATGATAACCTGCTTTGCTGACTGTGCGGCAATTCTGCCAAACTTGGATGTATCCATCCTTGCCCCGAGGCTGTCACCGATCTGGCATTCCGTGTCCAGTTTACGACCATCTTCCAGTGTGATATGAAGTTCAGGATCAGTTATTTCTTCAACAACGTCCTTAAACTGGAAAACTTCGATTTCACCGCTTTCCTCATTATATTGAACTTCTATTTCTATCTTGTTCCCAAATTTTTTACGGGTTGCTGATTTTAAGGCCTCTTCAAGAGCCTTAATCAGGATTTCGCGATCAATGCCTTTATCCCGGCTGACCTGGTCAACAACACGTTTTATGTCTGATATGAACATTACTTTTCTCCGTTACTGACAAGGTGTGCCTTTGAAATTTGACTAAATGGAATGGCCACTGTCCTGTCATTTATCAGAAGTCTAATATTTTCCTCAGATACCCCCGCCAAAATGCCCTTGAAATTTTTTTGTCCGTTAATCGATTTTAACAACTTCATCCTGGCGGTTTTTCCTTTGAATTTATCAAAATCTTTGATTCTCCCTAGCGGTCGATCGATTCCCGGTGATGAAACTTCCAGATTATAGGCGCTGGCATTTTCCAACAAAACATCCAATATATCACCCGCCTGACGGCTGATGGCCGCACAGTTGTCTAAAGAAACGCCCCCGGGCTTGTCAATATATATCCGTAAAATTTTCCCCCCTGCCTCAGATCCATACTCCACATGCACCAGTTCAAAACCCTCGGTTTCACAAATCGGTTCAATTATTTCCCAAACCTGGCGGATTATTGCATTGATCATTTCCAGGGAATGCGAGCCGTTTCCGGTTTTATTTTTTCTTGCCTTTTTTTTTCTTTTTTTATCTTTCACTAGCCCCTTAACCTGTTTCCTAAACACAAAAAACGGGCTGCCGCCCGTTTCCTCGAAACTCGATATTCCCTTTATGATGGAGCAATGTACTTTATCAGTTCATAAGAATATCCATAGGAAAATTAACTCCAAGTCACACAATTTACCACTTTACCACAGGCGACCGTTACACATGGAAAAACGCGTATACCGTGGAGCGGGCAACGAGATTCGAACTCGCGACACCAAGCTTGGGAAGCTTGTACTCTACCAACTGAGCTATGCCCGCATTCCAAGTCTCTATAGTTATGACAAAAAATAATGCTTGTCAATATATTTTATCATTTAATAATGATTGAACACAAGGTTCGAAGATTCGAGCGGACGGCCCTTTTAACAGTCATACCGCCGATCTATTTTTTCAAAAGCTTCCGTATGGTTTGCAGTTCCCTGCGGATTTCACCATAAGTCGGTTTGACGGATTTGCTGGTTTTTTTATTTAATTTATTTCTGGCTCCCTTGATCGTAAATTTTCGATCATAGAGAAGATCCTTAATCTTTAAAACAGTTTCAACATCTATTTTTCTATAGAGTCTCTGGCCTGAGCCGGTTCGTTTTGGTTTGAGCTGCCTGAATTCAGACTCCCAGAATCGTAAGACATAAGGCGGTATGCCGGAAAGTTCACTCACCTCACCGATCTTAAAATAAAATTTATCCGGCAATTCGGATTGTATTGGAGTTTGTTTTTGCATTTAAATCATGCTGGCAGATCCGCTTTGAACTTTTTAAGGAGTCTGGTTGTAATTATTTTATGAACGCGGTTTACCTCTTCGTCTTCCAGGGTCCTTTCAGTTGATCTGTATATGATCCGGAATGAAATGCTTCTTTTCCCTGAAGGAATAGGATCTCCATCGTATATATCAAAAATGTACAGCTTTTCAATCCATTCTTCTCCCGCGGTCTCCACATTTTTCAATATGGTCCTGGATTCAATATTTTTGTCGATAATAATGGTTATATCCCTTGGAACAGAAGGATATATTGGAACTGGATTAAATTGAACGATATCCGGCAAAAGTGTCTGCAGTTTATCCATATCCAATTCAAATATGTAAGCAGACTGCTTGAGGTTAAAGTTTTCGAGCACTCCGGGATGTACTTCACCCATCATTCCAAGATATTCACCTTTTGAATAGATACCGGATGAAAAACCTGGCTTTGTATAAGTGAACGATTTATCCGGGAGACCGGTAAATTCAAGGTCTTTCATTTTTAGGCTGCTAAAAAGTTCCTCGACAACTCCTTTAAGATCAAAAAAATCACAATCAATTCCCTTTTGATGCCAGGATGCGGGAAAGCGTGAACCCGACCACAGACCTGCCAGTATTTCAGATTCATCGGGCTGATTGTCGTTGCCGGTATTAAAGTATATTCTACCGATTTCAAACAGCTTAATATTTATTTCCTGTCTTGAAATATTTCGATGCATTGTTTCAAGAAGTCCGGGAACGAGGGAGGTTCTCATAACCGCCTGGTCATCGGTTAACGGATTCAGGATTTTCACGATTTTTCTTCTCGGGTCGTTTTCATTCAGCCTCAGGTGATCACAGGCAGAGGGATGAATAAAGCTGTAAGTGATGGTTTCTGAAAACCCAAAACCAACCATTTTCTGCTTGATCCTGTTTCTTGTTTCAAGCGGCTTCAACGGTGTGACAGCTTCAGCCGGCATGGCCGGAAAGGTGGTCGGAATATTGTTGTACCCGGAAAGTCGTGCCACTTCTTCCATCAGATCCTGGGGTCTGGTGATATCTACCCTGAAAGATGGATGTGTGACCCGGAGGCTTTCGGAGTCCCCTTTACTTACTTTAAATTCAATTGATTCAAGATAATTTTTTATTTCATTCCTTTTAAAAACCGTTCCTAAAAGGCGGTTTGTGGCATTGACACTGAGGGATATTGTTTTTACAGGAATTTTATTGGGGTATTCATCAATCATTCCGGGAACAAGTTTACCCTCGCTAAGCTTAGCCATCAGGAGGGCCGCGCGATTGATTGATGAAACCGTACCATCCGGATCGATTCCCCTTTCAAAACGGTGGGAAGCCTCTGTGTTCAATCCCAGTTTCTTAGATGTTTTTCTGATACTCATCGGGTTGAAATAGGCACTCTCAATCAATACACGTGTTGTGGTATCTTCAATTTCCGAGTTCAAGCCTCCCATTACTCCGCCGATTGCCACAGGCTTTTCACCGTCGCAAATCATGAGCATATTTTTGGATAGACGTCTTTCTTTGTTGTCCAGAGTGGTAAAAATTTCTCCTTTTCGGGCTGATCTCACAATAATTTTATTTTGCGCCAGTTGATCGAAATCAAACGCATGCAAGGGCTGGCCGGTCTCCATTAATACAAAGTTTGTAGTATCGACAATGTTATTAATGGGTCTTAAACCCACGGAGAGTAATCTTTCCTGGAGCCAGAACGGGGATTCTTTGATTTTAATATCCGTGAGAAGTCTGGCAACATACCTTGGGCATAGATCGGGCGCATCGATGGTGACCGAAGAAAAGTTTTTAATTTCATTGCCTGTTTCAGAAATAATAAAGTCAGGATATTTTAATTTTGTTTTTTGTATCACCGCGATTTCACGGGCAATACCAATGACACTGAGGCAGTCGGGCCGGTTCGGGGTTAAGTCGATTTCAATCACAGGGTCCGAGAGGTTCAGGGCTTTAGCGAGTTTTTCTCCAATCGTCAGGGATGGATCAAGTTCCATTATTCCGCCTGCGTCTGTCCCGAATCCGAGTTCTTTTTCACTGCAGATCATACCGAAAGAGGCTGAACCGCGTATGGTGCTTTCCTTGAGAACGGAGCCGTCCGGGAGAACAGATCCCGGCAGGGCCAGAGGCACCAGCATACCGGTTTTCACATTCGGAGCACCGCAAACCACATTTACACTCCGGTCGCCTGCGTTCAGGATGCAAAGCTGAAGTTTATCGGCATTTGGATGGGGATCGATGTGATCAATGCGGCTGACAATAACATTCTCCAGGTAAGCATACCTGTCGGAAACGGTTTCAACCTCAAGACCGGCCATGGTTAATTCATCGGCAAGGCGGTCTATTCCCATTTCTATGGTAACGTAATCATTGAGCCAGCTTAAACTAACTTTCATGTTAAAATTGCCTTAAAAATCTATTATCGTTTTCAAAGTATCTTCGAATATCATCAATTCCATATTTGAGCATTGCGATACGTTCGACGCCCATCCCAAAGGCAAACCCCGTATATCGTTCGGGATCATAATCAACATTTTCAAACAGGGCAGGGTGAACCATCCCTGAACCCAGGACCTCCAGCCAGCCGGTTTGGGAGCAAACCCTGCACCCTTTTCCGCGGCATATCACACACAGGATGTCGACTTCGGCGCTGGGTTCTGTAAAAGGAAAAAAACTGGGTCGGAATCTCAGGTTTGTTTGATCATCGAACATCTGGTGCACAAATGTCGTCAGTATGCCTTTTAAATCGCCAAAAGAGATGTTTTCATCCACAAGAAGTCCTTCAACCTGATGGAACATGGCGGTGTGGGTCAGGTCTGAATCGCACCGGTATACTTTACCGGGGGCAATGACTCTGACCGGCGGGGTTTGTTTTTTCATCGTCCGGATCTGAACCGGTGATGTGTGTGTTCTCAGAACAATATTTTCTGAAATATAGAAAGTGTCCTGCATATCCCTTGCCGGATGATTTTTGGGAAAATTAAGAGCCTCGAAATTATAATAATCGGTTTCAATTTCAGGTCCTTCAACAATTTCAAATCCGATCCGGGTGAAAATATCACAAATTTCCTGAGTGATCCGGGTAATTGGATGTAATGATCCATTGACAGCCGGTCTTCCGGGTAATGAAACATCAATGCATTCATCAGATGCAGACGTTTTAAGCTCAAGCTGCTTGAGGGCTTCTTTAAATACCTGATCAAGTGTTTTCTTTAATACATTGGCATTCTTCCCTGTTTCGGCCCTTTTACTCTTCGGGAGATCGGGGATGTTCCTTAACAGTTGAGTGACAACCCCCTTCCGTCCCAGGTAGCGTATAGAAATGTCATTAATTTCTTTTCTACCGGACGCTTTTTCAAGCTCCTTCAGGGCGTCAGCCTGTATCTTTTTAATCGATTTTTCCACTTTTTACATATTCCAGGGTTACATATGAGGTAACAGGTTGTTTAGAAGCGGTTTCAAAACCACTTATCGCAGGAAAGGCTGAAGGCGATGGGCTTAAAGGCTGTCAGGACCGGTTGTTTTACCTGCAGGGCGTCCACCTGTTAGATGGTATCACGTTTTCTCCTGATCTCTGCCCATTTACAGTAAAAAATGAATTATTAATCAGGATGGACACAATGCGATTCATTCATTATAAATTGTTCATAACGCATGATTGACGAACACGAAGGGCAGACACTGTGGGCGGCCCCTTGAACCCCTGGCCCAGACCGGTCAGCATAACTAAATTGTCAATAAACGACCGTCATAATGAAACTGAGCCTATTCTTTAAGTCATCACCGGGTCGCGACAGGGCGGACTTGATCCCTTATCTTCTTTATAGCTGATCCGCGGCCAGACTTGCGACCTTTGCGAATCCTTCAGGATCTGAAATTGCCAGGTCAGCAAGAACTTTTCTGTCAAGATCCACACCGGCCAGTTTTAATCCGTGCATGAATTTGCTGTAACTTAGATTGTTTATGCGCACAGCAGCATTGATTCTGGCAATCCAGAGCCTTCTGAACGTTCGTTTTTTCACCCTCCGGTCACGATATGCGTACATCAGTGCTTTGTCGACAGCATCCGCCGCGGTGCGAAATAATTTACTGCGGCCCCCTCGAAACCCTTTTGCCAGTTTCAAAACTTTTTTCCGTCTATGTTTGGCTTTATAGCCTCTTTTTACTCGCATTATTTTTCTCCGTTTTCAGGCTGGCCGATCCATATATATGGAAACCGGCCGGCCTTTACAAAATATCTTTTGCTCGAGTGAACGAACCCCACGAATAATATCATTCAGCATTTCATTTTCAAGTCAGATTTATCCATTAGGAAGCAGCAGTTTAATCTCTTTTCTGTCGCTTTTGCTGATGATATGCCCTTGTCTCAATGTCCGTTTTCGTTTGGTGGTTTTTTTGGTTAAAATATGATTCCGATGGGATTTTGAATAAACATATTTTCCAGAACCTGTTTTTTTAAACCGCTTAGCAGCCGCACGGTTTGTTTTAATTTTTGGCATTATTTCATTCTCCTCACTGTAATTTCCATCATAATAAAACTGGAGGATCAAACAACTGAAATGATTTAATTGTTCGATCCGGGTTTGTAATCATGTTCAACCTATTGAAAAAGCACAAAAAATAGAAGGCGTGGCCAATAGTATCATGGCCCACGCCACTATATATACTTTAATTTTGTGCTTAATAACAGGATTATATACCTGTGGCAAGCATTTTTTTAGAAGCGGTGAAACTCTTTTTTTAAAAAAAAGGTTGCCACCGGTATAACGAATTATTTA
>JAUVGT010000030.1 GCA_030593645.1 Deltaproteobacteria bacterium | reverse complement strand
AAAAGTCCGAATGAGACGGTTTCGTAAAAAGTTCAAATTCAAGGCGTGCAAATTTCGTAATCATGAAGCGTACTTATAGTACGTTGAATGATTGCGAAATGCAGCACAACGCAGAAGTTGGACTTTTTACGAAACCGTCATATTTTTAGTAATCCCTGTTCGCAACTCAGGAGCAGATAATCCACTGCAAACGCCGCAAAAAGGAGAATTGATCATGGCACTTTATCTTGTCCAGCATGGTAAGAGTCTGCCGAAAAGCATCGATCCTGATCAGGGGCTTTCCAAAGAAGGAATCAATGAAACAAACCGTATCGCGGATGTTGCCCGGGGGTATCATATTAATGTATCCGGGATTATCCACAGTATCAAAAAAAGAGCCCGCCAAACGTCTGAAATATTTGCAGAAAAACTTAAACCCGAAGCAGATATGAAAGAAAAATCCGGTCTTAAGCCCATGGATGATGTAACAACCCTGGCAAAAACAATCAATGACCGGGATAATACCATGTTTGTGGGCCATCTGCCGTTCATGGAAAATCTGACATCCTACCTCATTACCGGTTCAATCGATCACACTGTCTTCACGTTTCAGAACAGCGGTATTGTTTGTCTTGATAAAAATCCTGACACCGGTACATGGTCTATCCAATGGACACTCATGCCGAATATTTAGAAACCACTTATGGAGATCATCCGATCGCAACATAATAAATGGAGAATCAAATGAATTTTCAATGTGTTATCTATGAAAAAACAGATCATATCGCTATCATAAAACTGAATCGTCCGGAAGTTCTGAATGCCATGAACAAACAGTTATGGCTCGACTTTCAGAGCGCCCTTAACTCAGCCGCTAACGATCCTGATGTTAAAGTACTGATAATTACAGGAGAAGGACGGGCATTTTCAACCGGCGCCGATTTAAAGGAATCAAAAAACAGAAGCCAGGAAGAATACCGTGCCTATCTGGTGGAACTCCAGGAGGCATCACGAAAAATAATCAGGTTTGAAAAGCCGACGATTGCTGTGATTAATGGCTATGCACTTGGTTCCGGCTATGAGCTGGCCCTGGCCTGTGATTTAAGATTCGCGGCTGAAGACGCCATGATTGGGTCACCTGAAGCAAAGGTTACATCCTCAGTAACCGGCGGTGCCTTAAGACTGGTACAGGACCTGATCGGCCCGGCGAAAGCACGGGAACTTCTCTTTACCGGGGAATATATCGATGGCAGGGAAGCCGCTCATATCGGCCTTGTCAACCGGGCGGTTCCACATGACGAGCTCATGGATACTGCCATGGAAACAGCGAATAAAATAAGTGCCAATTCGGCTTTTTCAATCAAAATGATTAAAAAAGGACTGCTCATGGCCCGGGGGGAAGTCAGCCTGGAAGCACTAATGGACTTTGAAGTTGAGGCATGCCTGGCCTGTGTTGCAACCCGGGAAAGGCAGGAATCCCTTAAGGAATTTGAAAACCGTAAAAAGAAATAATCAAAGGAACCTAATACAATGTCAATTGAAAGAGTATTAAACGCGCGCTCAGTTGCGGTTATTGGAGCATCCAAAATAGAAACAAAGCGGGGTTTTCAAACGATTCGAACACTGATTGAAGATAAATATGATGGTGACATTTTCCCGGTCAATCCGAAAGAAAAAAGTATCCTCGGTTTAAAATGTTATCGAAGTGTATCAGAAATAAAAGAACCTGTGGACATGGCTTTAATCGTCACGCCCGCCCAAACAATCCCCGCCATCCTTGAGGATTGCGGAAAAAAAGGGGTACTGGGCGCAGTAATTCTGGCAGGCGGTTTTGGTGAACTCGGCAGTGAGGGGAAAGAACTGGAAAAAAAAGTTGTTACCCTGGCGAAAAAACATTCGATCCGGCTGATCGGCCCCAATACATCCGGTATGCTGAATTTAAAATGCAATTTAAATCTTGTAGGCCTGCGGAATGTCCCAAAAGGTGATATTGCCCTTCTGACCCAAAGCGGCAATATGGCCCTGACACTGATTACCGAAGCGACGGTAAAAAGCAAAAAAGGATTCAGCTATTACGTCGGGGTCGGGAACGAAGCGGATATCAATTTTCATGAATACCTGGAATTCTTTCGAGAAGATCCGGCCACAAAAGCCATACTCATGTATGTTGAAGGGATGCGGCAGGGGCGACAATTTCTTGAACAGGCTTATCAAACCACCATTAAGAAACCGGTCATCCTTCTGAAAAGCGGTCGTTCTTCCACCGGGAAAAAATCAGCCGGTTCTCATACCGGCGCTCTCGCGGGAATGTCCGAAGTCGCCAAAGGGGCATTCGAACGGACCGGAATTATTGTCATAGAAAATTCAGACGAACTCTTTCCCGCCGCGGAAACCCTTTCCAGCCTTCCTCCAACCAGAAAAAATACCGTTGCCATACTTGCGGACGGCGGGGGTCATGCGACCATCGCTTCTGATTTACTCACAGATCTTGGAATTGAAATTCCGGAACTGAGTGAAAAAACACAATCAAAATTGAAAGAATTACTACCTTCAGCAGCTTCGGTTCCCAATCCTGTAGATGTGGCGGGGGGAACCGATTCCAATCCAGCGGTATTCGCGGAATGCGCAAAAATAATCCTTAAAGATCCGAAAATCGGAGGCCTGATCATTGTTGGACTCTTTGGCGGTTACGGGATCAGGTTTGCTGAGAGCCTTAGCGTCATCGAAGAAGATGCCGCACACATGATGGGAAAGATGGTCAGAAACGGCAAAAAACCAATCATTCTTCACAGCCTTTACAGTTCCGCGGGAACCCACGCACTGGATCTTTTACGACATTACGGAATCCCGGTTTATGATTCACTTGATATTACCTGCAAATGCATGAGCGTACTTGTAAAATACGGCAATTATCTTAAGGCCGCGCACACAAAAACCAGTTATATCATAAAAACCGGCGAAAAAGCAAAATCAGCCGGGATCGATATTATTCAAAACTGCATAAAATCAGGTCGCAATGCTCTTTTTGAATTCGAAGCAAAAAAACTTTTAAAACTTCATGGCGCGCCCGTTTCAAAAGACAGGCCGTCCACAACCGCTGATGAAGCGGTAAAGATAGCCGAAGGAATGAATGGCAAAGTCGTACTTAAGATTATATCACAGGATATCCTTCATAAAAGTGACGCCGGCGGTGTACGGGTCGGACTTGGCAGTGAAAAAGAAGTTCGGTACGCATTTGAAGAAATTATGAAAAACGCCAGAGATTACAATCCTGCCGCAAAAATTGAAGGCATCCTTGTTTCTCCAATGGCCGCCAAAGGAGTGGAAGTCATCATCGGAACAAAAACAGATGACCAGTTCGGGCCTGTTATCATGTATGGACTGGGAGGAATCATGGTCGAGATACTGAAGGACGTTTCCTTCAGGGTTATTCCGATCTCTTCGCATTCCGCGAAAAAAATGGTTGATGAAACAAAATCTTCCCCAATCCTTGATGGTGTCAGGGGAGAACCTCCCTGTGACAAAAAGGCTTTGATAAAACTTTTACTGTTATGTTCCGAAGTGATTGAAGCGTATCCTGAAATCGAGGAGATGGACCTGAACCCGGTTATTATTCATGAGAAAGGGTTGAGCATTGTTGATGCAAGAATAATTTTAAAGGATAAACCGGAAGGATAGAATTAATTTCCAGGTCCAAAGGACTCGGCGTTAGAAATCCTGCAAGGTGACTTGACAAGTGCCTAAAATGTTCTAAAGTGCCTAAAGTTCCGGAGTCTCTACAAGCTCCAACTTTTAAATAAAAACAGACAGGATTCATTAACTTTAGGCACTTTAGTCACTTAAGCGCACTTTAGGCACTTTTATATTCATTAACCCTCTTCTATTTTTTCGGTCAACTCAGGTACAAATTCAAGTATGTCTTCAATGATACCGACATCTGCAACCTGAAATATCGGAGCTTTGGGATTCTTGTTTACCGCTATGATAAAGGGAGATCCCTTTAGCCCGCCAAGATGCTGGAATGATCCGCTGATACCCAAGGCCAAATAAACTTTCGGTTTTACTGTCTGGCCGGAAGTGCCGACCTGGCGGGCTTTTTCAAGCCACTTGGCGTCAACAATCGGCCTGCTGCAGGATATATCCGCGCCCATGGCCTTTGCAAGATCTTCCGCGATTTCTATATTATCTTCATCCTCAATGCCGCGGCCGATTGATACAAGAACTTCAGACTTTGTAATGTCCACGTCCCCGATCTCCGCCTCAACCACTTCAAGAAAACGCCGCCCAACTGAAATATCACCAAATTCGCCGGATTTATCGATCACCCGACCGCCTGCCCCGGTGACTTCATCCGGTTGAAATGAACCGGGCCTGCATGTCAGCACTGCCCCGGTGGATATATCGCAGGTTACATGTGTACTTACCATGCCGCTGTATTCCTGCCTTATTATTTTAAGATTACTACCATCAACACCTTCGAACTCGACGACATCAGCCACAAATGCGCTTTCTGTCTTGACCGAAAGTCCCGGGGCGAGATCCATACCAAAGGTGTCATGCACTGCAAGAAAAACCGCGTTATCCGGAAGGATTTTAACCAGAAGTTTCCGTATCAATTCAGCGTTCGGATATGCCAGCGCCTCATGATCTATTTTCAATATTTCACTGCAGCATTCACTGAGAGTGTTACAGACCTGATCAAGCTCCGCGCCTGAACCGGTGACAATAGCGGTTACTTTCGCGTCAGAATCGATTTTACCAGCGGCAGCGATCAGTTCCATGGCTGAATCATCAGCAACCCCTGCTTTGTGAATAGCGTATGTAAAAATCTGTAAGCCCATTATTTGATTCCTCCTTTGGCCTTTAAGATTTCAATCATTTTTTCTATTTTTTCATCAGTGCTTCCTTCCAAAATTTCAGCACCTTCTCCGAAATCCGGCACAAAATAGTCAACCCGTTTTACCCTGGCGCCCGCTGCTCCCACCGAATCCGCGGATATTCCAAGATCCGAAGCACCATGAATCGGTATTTCAAGTTTCGCGACCTTTCTAATCCCGCGGATACCTACATAACGGGGTTCGTTGATACCCGTCTGTATGGAAAGAACACAAGGCAGATTGAGTTCATTCATCTCCTGGTTACCACCCTCAATTTCACGGCCGACCTTAATCTTATTCTCGTCCAGAACTTCAATATAATTCACAAGCGAAGCATAAGGTACATCAAGTATGGACGCCAGCATACCGCCAATCTGTCCGGCTCCATCATCCGCCTGAGCACCAGTCAGGATCAGATCATATTTACCTTTTTCAATTTCTGCCTTTAAAATGGCAGTGGTACCCATCCCATCAGATCCTGTAAACGCGTCATCTGAAAGAAGCACTCCTTTATCAGCACCCATGGCCATTTCTCTTCGCAATACTTCCTCTGATTCATCGTCTCCGACAGTAACAACCGTGACACTTCCACCGACTTTATCTCGAAGCTGAATCGCCTCTTCTACGGCGTAGTTGTCCCACTCATTGACAGAGTAAACCAGGTCATCCCGTTCAATGTCAGCCCCATTACTATTTACTTCAATTTCATTCTCAGAAGTATCCGGGACCCTTTTTACACATACTAATATTTCCATGATAGTCCTCCTGGTATTTATAATTTCCAATTCTAAAAAAGTAATGGAAAAAAATTATTTCAGTTTTACTTTTTAAGCATACGCTAATTATAGAGCACTCTAAAACCTTCTATTCTCTTATGACATGCCGGTCAATCAATTCCGTAAGATCAATGGCATTCATCTCCCCTTCCATACCGGCCACCTTTATGGCATCTTCAATATTAACAAGGCAGAATGGACAGGCAGTCACAATAACATTTGCACCGGCCTCCTTTGCCATTCCTACTCTGAGCACGCCCATTCTCTGCTCTTCCTCAGGTTCATAAAAAAGCATCAGCCCACCGCCGCCACAGCAGAATGAACGGTCACCACTTTTTTTCATATCAATTCTTTTTATTCCGGGTACGGCATCTATAACTGCACGAGGAGGGGCATAAAGTTCATTGTGCCTTCCAAGATAGCATGGATCATGAAACGTATACACACGGCTTTTATCTTCGATCTCTTTCAGACGAATATCTCCCGTTTTTACCTTCCTTTCGATGACCTCGCTGATATGCACTACCGGCGGCAAATTCGCGTAATCGTTTTTTAAGGCATTATACGCGTGCGGATCTGCGGTAACTATATTCTTTACCCCTGAATTGAGTATCGCTTCCGTATTGTTATCCTTTAAATCCTGGAAAAGCATCTCCTCTCCAAACCGTCTGACTTCATGGCCGCTGTCTTTTTCCAATTTTCCAAGGATACCATAATCTATTCCGGAATCCGAAAGGAGTCTCGCGGTGGCTCTTGCGATATCCTGCATCCTATCATCATAGGAAGAAATACTGTCCACAAAATACAGTGTGTCGGCACTTTCTTTCCTTCCCAGTATTTTAACGGTATAATCTTTGCTGAAGTCTTCATCCTTTGCCCAGTCGGCACGCTTTTTCTCCATTTTCCCCCAGGGATTACCTCGTTTTTCAAGTGCCCCCAGAGGTTTCTGAAGTGATTGCGGAACATTTCCGTCATCTACAAATCCTCTTCTGACATCAACGATCTTATCGATGTATTCGATCAAAAGCGGGCATTCTTCTTCACAGGCGCCGCAGGTTGTACACGACCAGATCTCGTCCTTCTCAAGGACAGAACCGATAAGCTCCCGATTATTTGAAGGCTTTCCAATTACCGGGTATTTCCTGAACAAAAAATCCCTGCATTTAATGCTAATAAATCGAGGAGATAAAGGACGGCCGGCCGCATTGGCAGGGCAGTGATCAGAGCACCTTCCGCAGTCCGCGCATGAATAAAAATCAAGCATATGTTTCCAGGTAAAATCTTCGATCTTTTTTACTCCAAACGATTCCAGATCATCCAGACCTTCATCATTAACACCATAAACAACCGGCTTTATGTTCCCCTTATCAATCCTCATAAAAAAAACATTGAATACCGATGTAATCACATGAAAATGCTTACCCATTGGTAAAAAGCACAGGAAAAAGAAAAAAAGAGCGTCGTGGAAGAAATATGAAACCAGGTGGGTCTTTTGAAGCATCCCATGTGATGATCCGTTCAAAATCTCTGAAAACATCCACACAAGCGTGAGTTGAGGAGTATGACCATCATTTCCGGCGGAAGCGGCCGCGGCTTCAAAAATACTTTCAGAAATCATGAGACCCATGATAATGGCCAGAACAAAAACAGCTTCCAGGGTGTGATCATGCCCGTATTTTTCCGGAACATTATATCTCGCGGGTTTAAAAAGGCTTCTTCTAACGGCAGCGATCAAACATGTAAAAAATACAATAGTGGCAGTATAATCTTTTATGATGTTGTAAACCTGTCCCAGCGGCTGGTTGTATGCAAGTCCGGGGAGTTCAAAATTCTCAAAAATACCGATTACAGATAAAGACCCTGTCCTGACAGAAAGAATTAAAAATCCAAAGAAAATCAGGATATGTAAAATTCCCACGAACGGATATCTCGGATGACGTGCCTGCAAAAACCACAATTTAGCCAGTTTGACAATGCGTTCCGGAATCCGGTCCAGACGGCTGTTATCAGGAGAGGCATTCTTAATTGGAAGGATCCGTTTCCATATGATATAAGTAAAAACACCAAGACCGATTATTAATAATGACAAAGACAGCACCCAGCCGGGTAAAAACCCGAAAAAAATGAATTTGGCCGGAGATATTAACATTGATTCCATTTTATATCTATTTTCCCCTCATTAATGAGTTCTATAAATAAAATCGATATGAATGAGCGTTCATTCATTTTTTAGCAAATGTACTCACCCTGTGTCAAGAAAAATTGGCTGTAACCATGATAAAGAATTGAGAGAAAACCGCTTAAACATCAGATGAATCAGAATGAATATTGATTAATTGTCCTTGTAAACACAAATTTATGGATTTTTTAGAAATTTGTCGTCAGATAGTGTTGAAAAATTTGTCATTTCAGTATACGGGTATAGTGCTGAAAGAAAATATTCAGCCCTTGCCGCGCAGACTGAAACGATTTTTGTATAGCACGAAAAAAAACATTAAACAACCGGGAAAGGGAGGTTAGCATGACAGAAGAATTGAAATACCAGGATAAACCATGGCTGTCAAATTATGAAAAAGATGTCCCTGATAATGTCGATTTTGAGGAAACCTGCCTGCCGGTTTTTCTCGACAGAGCCGCCGATGAATTTCCAGATAACATGGCTCTTTCTTTTCAGGGTTACTCCATCACATATCGTGAATTAAAAAAAATGGTGGATCGTTTTGCAGCCTGTTTAAATGATTTTGGGATTAAAAAAGGAGATAGCGTGTCCATACTGCTGCCGAATTTAATCCCGTGTGTTGTAAGCTACTATGCGATCTTACAGATTGGCGGCATTGTTGTAATGAACAATCCCCTTTATTCAGACCGGGAGCTTGAACATCAGTTCAATGATTCAAACTCAAAATTACTCATAACACTGGATCTTCTCGGAAATCGCATGATTGATCTCAGGCCGAAAACAGGCATTAAACAGATCATCTATACATCAATCGGTGACTATCTTCCATTCCCCAAAAATCTCTTATTTCCACTTGTGGCTAAAAAGAAAAAACTGGCAGCCGATGTTAAACCCGCGGAAGATGTTTTTAAATGGAAACCGCTGATGGCAAGCTGCACATCCAGTCCGCCTGAAGTCGAACTTTCCTTTAGTGATACAGCCATGTATCAATACACCGGCGGAACCACCGGAGTTTCAAAAGGTGTGATGCTGACACATTCCAATCTTAGTAAGCAGGCCCAGCAGGTTCGAGCCTGGTTCCCTTCTTTTGAAAAAGGTAAGGAAGTGATGCTTGGCGCATTGCCTTTTTTTCATGTTTTCGGTCTTACGACCGCTATGAATTTTGCCATCTACATGGCATGGGGCGATATCCTTATCCCGAAGCCGCAACCCGAACCGCTGCTTGAAGCCATCGGTAAATTTAAACCGACTTTCGCGCCTCTTGTCCCTACCATGTACATCGGTATGCTGAACGATCCAAAAATCGAGAGTACGGATTTAACCTCCATAAAAGGCTGTTTTTCTGGAAGCGCACCGCTCCCGGTTGAAATCATCAAAGATTTTGAAAGAAAAACAGGAGCGGTCATTGTAGAGGGATTCGGCTTGACAGAATCCTGCCCTGTGACCCACATTAATCCGTTTGCCGGTGGAAAACGAAAAGTTGGAAGCATTGGTCTTCCGATTTCAAATACCGAGTGCCGTATTGTAGATCTTGAAAATGGAACTGCCGAGATGCCGATAGGAGATATCGGGGAGCTGGTTATCAAAGGTCCGCAAATTATGAAAGGTTACTGGAACAAGCCTGAGGCAACCGCGGAAACCGTAATTGATGGCTGGCTGCGTACCGGAGATATTGGCAAGATGGATGAAGAAGGTTATTTCTACATCGTGGACCGCAAAAAAGATATGATTATCTCAGGGGGTTATAATGTGTATCCCCGTGATATTGAAGAAGTATTATATGAAAACCCGAAAATCCTGGAGGCTGCGGCTATCGGAATTCCACATCCATCACGGGGTGAAGCCATAAAAGTATTCGCGGTGCTCAAGGAAGATGAAACCTCATCCAAGGAAGAGATCATTGAATACTGTAAGAGCAAGCTTGCCACGTACAAACTCCCGACAGAAATTGAGTTCAGAGAGGATCTTCCAAAATCAAACGTTGGAAAAATATTGAAAAAAGATCTCAGAAAAGAAGAAATGGAAAAAGGCGGGAAGTAAATATCCGGATTCATAAAGAGCCTAAAATGCTTAGAGTTTAGGCATTTTAGGCTCTATTTACAATCCTATCCGCCAAAGGAAGCCTCTGAGATTTCAACAGCCGCGCCATTGGTTGTTAAAATGGCTTCCATCTTTCCATGTGTAATCGGTAAAATTGAATGTGTAAAAAACTCCACGCTTTTTAGCTGTCCTTCGTAAAACGCGACATGTTTTTTCTTTGCCCCTTTTTCAAGCTCAGTGGCGGCAATTAGCGCCCTCCAGAGAAGCATCCATGAAAGAATCACATCTCCGCAGGCTTCCATGAAAGGATGAGCGAAAGCAAAAGCCTTCATCACATCGGGTGACATAGCTGTCTTGCCCATGTGCAGCGCGATTTCACCCAGTTTATTAACCGCGGTTTCAACCTTATCAGCATAACCATGAATCGATTCTATCTTCTTGGCTTCCCCGATCGTTTTCTGGATTTCTACAAGCAAATCCATGATGGGTTTACCATTGTTCAGGCCGAGTTTTCTCCCCAACAGGTCCATTGCCTGAATTCCGTTGGTTCCTTCATAGAGCATTGTGATTCTGCAGTCCCTCAAAAGCTGTTCCACCGGATACTCTTTAATATATCCATACCCGCCAAAAACCTGAACACCCTGGCTGCAGATTTCGAATGCCCTGTCAGTAATATAGCCTTTTGCGATCGGAATCAAAAGATCGATGATTCCCTCAAACGTTTCCTTCTCTTCGGGATCTTCTGATATCTCCCTCCGGTCATCACATATACCGACATAATATAAGAGACTCCGCATGGCTTCGATATATACTTTCATGTTCAAAAGCTGACGTCTTACATCGGGATGCTGAATGATCGGTACAGACGGAGCATCCTTATCCAGTGCCTTCAAGAGATTTTTCCCCTGTATACGCTGTTTTGCATAATTAACCGCGTACATGTATGATGCACTGGCACATGCAAATCCCTGCAGGCCGACAAGCAGCCTGGCTTCATTCATCATCAAAAACATGGCCCGCATTCCTTTGTTCTCTTCACCGAGCAGGGTTCCCCTGCATTTTCCTTTACTGCCCAGGGACATTGAACATGTGGCATTCCCGTGAATACCCATTTTTTCTTCAACCCCGGTACAAACGACATCGTTATGTTCACCAAGAGTCCCGTCATCATTGACCCAGATTTTTGGAACAAGAAAAAGAGAAATGCCCTTTGTTCCAGCCGGCGCCCCTTCAATACGAGCTAAAACAGGATGAATGATATTTTCGGCCAGGTCATGTTCTCCGCCGGAGATAAAAATCTTGTTTCCTGTTATTGAATATGTTCCATCATCATTCTCTACCGCAGTGGTGGTCAACGCCCCGACATCCGATCCTGCCTCAGGTTCTGTCAGGAGCATGGTCCCGCACCATTCACCTGTATAAAGTTTTTTCTGAAATAGTTTTTTTTGTTCTTCAGTTCCAAACGACTCAACCAGTTTTCCGGCACCATGGGTTAACCCGGGATACATCATGAACGCAAAATTTGCGCCGACAAAATATTCCAGGGTTGCCAATGCGACAACCCTTGGCATTCCCTGTCCACCGTAATCAGGATCTTCGGTCAGAGCAACCCATTCTCCTTCTTTCAATAATTCATACGCCCTGTGAAACGATTCCGGTACTTTTACGTTACCGCCTTCAAATTGCACCCCTTCCCTGTCACTGACTTCCTGTGTGGGAAGGAACTCTTTAATCGCAAGATTACGCGCCTCAGTCAAAATCAAATCGATTGTTTTCTTATTGAATTCAGCAAATTCATCGTTTTGACTCAAGTCTTCTGCCCTAAATTGTTCATGCAGAACAAAGTCGATATCCCGCCGATCCGCTATATATTGTGTCATGATCTCATCTCCTTGGGTTTATATTTGTAAAGTAAAATGATTGTTTCGCCCAAGCCGGTATTTCTGTTACTAAACTGAATTATTCAGTCGAAGGACTATGATTCACACCGACTCCTTTGATAAATAATTCCACCAGTGGATCAACCATCGATACCAGATCATATTTCCCACCTGAATGTATCCACGTGTTAATGACTTCATCCACAGAACCAATGATCACCCGCTTTACAAGTCCCATATATAAATCTCTCCGCATACTCCCTTCTTCCTGACCAAATTCGACTATCTCTAAAACAATATCAAGATACATTTTGGACATTTCTTTTATCTGGGCTTCTGCCAGACGGTTATTCTGATGCGTTTCGGTCTGATATACAATGGCCATATTTCTATCGCGCTGAAACTCATAAAGATGACGCCGTATGAGGTTCCTGAGTTTATCAATCGCATTATCCGCTTTGTCTACTTCCTCCCTGAATCCCTCAAACACCTGCTTTGTCTTAAAACTGAAAAACTGAAACAGAATATCATCTTTATTTTTGAAATATAAATAGATCGTACCATCCGCAACACCGGCCTGTTTTGCGATCTGCGAAATGGTCGATTGAAAAAACCCCTGTTTTGCAAAAACCTTAACCGCAGCGTCTAGAATTCGATGATACTTATCTTTTTTTCCCAACCTGACGATATCAAACCTCCTGATATTTATTGCAACCATGAATGAACGTTCATTCATTTTAGCAAATGGATTATTTCATGTCAAGAATTATAAATCACTTACTTAATATTTCGATATTTCAGATATTTAGATATTTTTCAACACATTTTCAAACATATTTATTAATGAGCTATTGTTCATTTCAGATTGACAGAAATAAATGAATTGAATTTAACCTGATGGCCGTATGCATGGGTTATTTTCAGCCAAACCGAATCAGCCGCCAGTAATGATTGAAATAACACCATTTTGCAAGACTCATCATTAAGAAAACACGGTTGAAACCGGAATTGGGTTATTCGTGCAATGGATAACAATACGGGCGGGTATCATAAATCAGATGATACAACATAAGGAATAGATTATAGTCCGCAAGCCTACCGGAGTCGGGTTAGCCCCACCACCGTCATCAGGACTTACGAAACTGTCTAAATCGGACTTTTTACGAGACCATCACTTCTAATTCATCAAATAAAACCCAAGCGCTGTATCACTTGGATCAGAAGTACTCACTGTTACAAATTCCACACCAATGACCTGATCGTTTACTTTTCTGACAATCACTTCTTTTTTAATTACGGATCTTTTATTGTCATCCAGCGTAAATTCAACATTAAGGCGATCACCCAATTTAAATTCACGTTTTACATTGACCTTCAATTTTAGTCCGGAACGGGATACATCATTAACTGTCATCATACCCGCGTCCTGTCTTCCGTCGGAAAGAAAATGTGTATATTTTCCGGGAAAGTTAGACGTTTTACGATAATGCTTCCTTCTTTCCAGGAAAACCGGATAAGAATGTCCGCAGGGGCAATTGACTCTTATCTTTACCGCCTTGTCAATCATCTTATATTTTGAAACATTTACCATCTTTGTTTTTTTACACTTCGGGCATTCAAAAACAGCTGTATTGCTTGCGGTAACAAATACTTTTTGCGTCATTTTTTTAACCTGTTTGAAATTTTTATTGATTAAACGTATTTTTAGCTGATTTTATTATATATTTTTTACAAGTCAAGAAAAAAACCAGATTAACACTGATGGTCTCGAAAAAGTCCGAATGTGACGGTTTCGTAAAAAGTTCAAATTCAAGGCGTGCAAATTTCGTAATCATGAAGCGTACTTATCATACGTTGAATGATTGCGAAATGCAGCACAACGCAGAAGTTGGACTTTTTACGAAACCGTCAACACTCAGTTCTGTATAAATGATAGCACAAATCGTACTGTAATTATAGGCAATTCTGATAATTTCAACCCTATGGAGGGGAACGTTGCACCGAAACGATATGTGAGTCATCAAAATCAGACGTATCATTTTGATTATATTAACTTTTCGTCATACCGTTTCGAAGGCATCAGGAGGACCAATTGCAGGCACTTTATTTTTTTCCCGGTTTCACTTTTTTGAGGTTTCATTTATTTTTTTAATTCTTTCTACTGCAAATTCATACTCAAACATATCATCCATATATGAGCCTAAAGCTTCTTTATACAGCTTGCTTGCTTTTTTACTGTCTCTCGATCCTTCAGCCCAAAACCCAAGAGCTGTATGAGCTGTAACCAGGTACTCTGGATTCTTTCCGGCTTTCTTTGTCAGCGAGGTTTCACTTTGCTTTTTCAGCAGGCATTCACCGATTGCCCGATACCACGGATCAGCTGTATGATTATTATACTCTTCCAGTCTTTCCATCGCCTCTTTTTCGCGGCCAACAAAATGGAGAACCTCTGCTTCCAAAAGTCCAACACCAAGACGGCCCGCTGTTTCTCTGCCCTGAATATCGAGATATAACCGGGCATACTTTAAAGCCTGTTCCCATGAACTGTCCATTGCGCTGTAAAAAACAAGACCGACCAGAATCTCACCATTTTTCCCATTGATATCAAATATCTGTTTTAAAATGTTATGCCTGTCTCCGGGACTGATTGTTCCATCTTCAAGTTTGAAAATAAGCGGCGCCAGTTTTTCTGCCCGGGCTTCCGTTTTCGTTTCATTTCTAACGATAATATCAGTAAATTTATTTATTTCTTTTTTATACCTGGTCTTCGCAGCCTTACTTCGAATTGAGGTAAGTCTCAGTTGCTGGATTTGATCCAACTTTGAAGATGCCAGATAATACAGCCAGTTACTGCTGGTAGTTGCCAATACTGCTTTTTTCATATACATTTCCGAATGTTTCATATTCTTCTGTTTTTCATGAATCAAACCGGCAATAAAATTTACCCATCCGTGTTCGTCTTCAGTATACCCTCCTTTGAGAGCGATTTTTTCATCAATGAAACCTTCTATAATTCGAACAAGATGACCAAAAAATTCAGCTGAAGACCGCCAATCAAGGGCCAGCAACTCTTTTCGATATGCGTTTGAATATGACTGATCTTTTGACCAGTCGATAATATAATGCATCAGTTTCGCAATATCGTTCTCACTTTCTATTGATATGGCCTGGGCATATAATTCTCTGGCTTTATTGTAATCCCTTGAACAAAAATGCATCATAGCAGATGCCATCACAAGAGTCGGATCCATACTCAATTCCAGCTCTTTATCGCTCAAGGCTTCGGCTTCGACCCAACGTCCCTGCTTTGCCAGTTCAGAAATATGTTTCAATTTCCTTTCAACGGACAGATCCAGCACACCATTCCATTTGACCTTGCCGTCCTTTAACTCCTGAAGAAAAGAAGATGCTTTTGAAATCGGCAAAACCATTCCAAGATCTGACAACCGGGTAGCAACCGCCACAGGCCCACTTGCCCACTCCAATGCAACACTGGAAGTAATACCAATAACCTTACCATTTGTATCAATGAGCGGCCCCCCGCTGTTACCCCGGTAAATGGAAGTATCCACCTGGATCACGTCCTCGAATGTTCGCCTGACATGCCCGGTAGTAACACTTAAGTTTACGGTATTCGCCTGGGTTTTACTCCCGAGGGGAAACCCTAAAGTAATCACCGATGAAAGCCTTGGAATTTTTAATGCTTCCATCTCATGATCAAGCGGTAATGGAATCAACCCTTCAGGTACATGATCAATTTTGAGGACCGCATAGTCGTCCTTAAGCGGAGATTTTATAAGCTGCCAGGTTTTCTCCGGTGATTTGGCCACACCGGCAATAACCAGTTTGGACTTTCCAATTGTGCTGAACGCTGACTCTAAAAAATAAATGTCATCCACATCTCCCTCACCGCTTAAGTCCGGTATGCGTTTAAAAGCCCTTTCACCCTCAAACCACAAGTATATCCGGTATTCAAATTCGAGTTGCCGGCCTAAACTAATGAAATTATTAATATATGAAAACATCCTATTGTCCTCAAGCCATGGGCAGGCCACATGACGATTGGTTAATAAAAATCCATCTTTATCCACAAGAAAAGCTGTGCCCTCGGTTCTGTTACGATATAAAACTGTTCCGGTGTCTTTTATCTGGTATTCTGTCATAACGAATGCCACTGAACCCGCGTATTTTTTTACATAGTCCTCAATCTCAGCTTTTTCATTCTTGTTTTCATCCGAGTAAAACCAGGCAAAACCACGGACCATTAGAATCATGATCATAATGATCGCCAATATACTGACGCGTTTTTTAAGCCCTCTGATTTCGAGCATTTGTGATGGAATTAATTTACGATGGCTCTGGTCGCCGGTTTCATTTATTGTACCTCTGGCATTAACCAGTGCCTGGGCCACTTCATCCATCGATCGAAGACGGAGATCCGGGTCATCGGCCACCATAATTTTTAGCAATACTTTAAATTTGTTCGGAAGTTTAAGCCCTTCGATTTTTTTCTGATAATCGGTTATTTTTAGATCCGCGGTGAGGACTTCAATAAATATTTTACCCAAAGACCAAACGTCCGTCCTGAAATCAAGCGGCCTGTTATTGACAATATCCGGATGACAGGCCTCCAGATTTGCCAGCATGGGACCGGGCCGATGCATCTGCGTGTCAAGAAATCTTGACAATTTGTAATCTATTTTAACTTCAAGTTCATCTTGATTCCCTTGAAATACAATAATATCATCCAGGACCAGACGCGGCATAAAGTGACCGGCCTTGTGCAGCTGTTCCAGAATCGATGCAACTTTATAAAACAAATCCAATGTTTTCTTACGGTCACGAAGATCTCCTGAAGCGAGCAGTGTTCCCCATTTCTTTGCATCAATCCACTCACTGACCCTGTACCACAAACCTTCATCTGATTTTCTTATTTCAAGATGTTTAACAAAGTATCGTTCCGGTAATTTCTTGAGTGCTTCCAGTTCCAGCCTAAGCCGGCCGGCAATCTTTTCATTAATGCCGGATTGAGGTGTAAATATCCGGATCATTACCGGGGCATTATGATCATCATCTTTCACCGCTTTGCATAGTGTTGTCGAATAACCCTCATGGATAACCTCCAGAATACGATAATCATCGATGAATTTTCGACCTTCATCGACTTCATTCCCGCATGTGGGACACATCACCATTTCTTCTGCAAGCATCTGCCCGCAATCTTGACAAATTTTCATAATCGGCTCTTAATTGTTTTTAAGTTTCATGATTGTACACCTCATATCTGTTTCGCCCTTCCGTTTTTGCCTGGTAAAGTGCTTTATCTGCAACGGCAATAAGACTTTCCGGTGTATTATCGTTATCCGGAGTCATGGTTGCAATCCCGGTACTGAATGTAAGCTGACTACTAATCAATGACCCTGAATGCTCGAGTTTTAATCGGGCGACCTTTTCCTGTATTAATTTACAAATAACAACCGCGCCCTCAGTATCCGTATCAGGCAGAAGGATGATAAATTCCTCACCGCCATATCTTGCAACAAGATCACCGGGTCTTCTGGGTATACTTTTCAGAGCATGGGCAAACCGTTTGAGGCATTCATCACCCTGCTGATGCCCGTATATGTCATTGTAATCCTTGAAATAGTCAATATCCACCATTAAAATAGTAATCGGAAATTTTAACCGAACAGACCGTTTCCATTCTTTCTGGTAAAAATTGTTGAAATACCTCCGATTTGCAACGTTCGTCAGACTATCTATGGCGGCCATAGATTTTAACATTTCATTGGCATTCTGTAGTTTTTTATTTGATTCTTCAAGAAGGACTGTCATTTTCAGCAATTCCTTCTCACGAATTTTCCGGGTCTCCATTTCAGCTTTCAGCTTCAGGGCAGAACTGACTCGAGGTAATAATTCGATTTTATTGTCCAGCGGTTTACTGATATAATCCGCGGCACCGGCCTCAAAAGCGGTCAGCATATTTTCCATGCTGATATCTTTAGTGACAACAATAAGCGGGATATCCTTTAAGTGCTCAACAGATTTAATCCTTCTACATGTATCAATACCATCAATCCCTTTCATAAATATATCGATCAGGATAAGATCATATTTTTCAGAATTGTCTTGAGAACCGTCAATATCAAGGCGTTTAAAAGCATCTTCAATAGAATCACTAAAAACAAGTTCAAAATACCCTCCGAGATTCAGTAGAAACTTTAACTGTTCCTGATCAGTCGGCGAATTATCGATGATTATTATGCTCATGGTTCGTTCCCGCTTGGAAGTGAGGCTTGCTGATACAATCCCTATATGATATTGTAACCTTTTTTGTTAAAAATATCAAAAATGTTTTTAAAGAGCTTAATAAATAAAAATGATATTCGACAGTCATGTACATATTTTCAGCTCAAAAATAATCAGCAATGTATCAAAAAAAAATGAGATGATCTCAAAATTGGGTCTGCAAACCGATTCAGCAGACGAACGGACCACTACCCATGATCTTGAAAAGGAGATAAAGAATTCTCCAGTAGATAAGTGCTTCATGCTCCCAACCGCCGGGGTCCATGAAGTCCAAAAAGTCAATGAAACATGTATAAAGATAGCCGCTGAAACCGATTTTCTGTATACTGCGGGGACTCTCCATCCGGATTATCAGGATAATGAGGCTGAACTGGAAAGGCTGAATGCGCATGATATCAGGGGTATTAAACTCTGCTCTTTTTCCCAGGGATTTGTTCTGAATTCAGATCAAACACACCGGCTTTTTCATTTAGTCCAGGAAAAGAACAATCGCACAAACCACCCTTTTTTTGTGGTTCTTGATACTTTTTACATGGCGGATATTTACTTTGGTACAAATCCGGAATATAACACCACTCCAAAAACCCTGGGCGAACTGGTTAATCGTTTTCCACGGATTAACTTTATCGCGGCCCATATGGGTGGCCTTACAGCGCCCTTTTACGATATATGCAGCCACCTTTTACCGTCAAACAACCTTTTTCTTGATACATCAAACGCCGCGCATACACTTTCTGAAGATGAATTCATTCACCTTCTAAAAACACATGGTCCCGGGCATATCCTTTTTGGAACGGACTGGCCCTGGTTTACTCATACGGCTGAAATTAAACTGATAAACAGGCTGCTTGGTCTTGCCGGATATAATACGGATGAAAAAGAAGCGGTTTTTGGAAAAAACATGTCCATGTTGCTGGGCATTGACCGGAATGAGTAAAAAGCCGGGTCCAAAGGGCCCGGCTTTGACTTGTCCGCCATAGCTTTAGCGACGGCGGGAACTGTCCGCATAGCTTTAGCGGCGATGGAACTTTAGTGCACTTTAGCTCACTTTAGTCACTTTGATTTATTTCTTATGGCAGAGCCATTTATCTCTGACCTGGCCCAAAGGACCAGGTTTTATTTGATAAAATAAAAAT
>JAUVGT010000075.1 GCA_030593645.1 Deltaproteobacteria bacterium | reverse complement strand
CCACATTTACCACTCGAAGATATGATTACAGGCTGGAATAATATTTCAAAATTACTTTCTGAATGTCCAAGAAAACGTAACTCACAGATATCTCGGTACTTTTACTATGATTAATGAGATATATATAACTTAGCGCTTATGACCCTGGTATCCTATGCTGAAGTACTCGACACAAAAACAAAAGAAACCTTAGAATCCAGATTTTCAGCACCTGTGGTCCAGATTTACCAGGGAGCAGAAGGGTTTATCGGGTCAACCTGTAAAAACGGCAGGCTCCATGTTAATGAAGATATTCTTTATCTTGAAATGGAAGACGCAGGAGATGCAAACAACAGGAATATTAAGAATGTAATTCTCACAGACCTTTACCGGATCACCCAGCCGGTTATAAGATACCGGCTGAATGATCTGATAGAGATTGATGAGAAGCCCTGCGGCTGCGGCTCTTGCTTTAAGGTGATCAAACAAATTCACGGCAGGGCGGATGACCTGTTTTACTTAAAATCACGCAATTTAAAAATAGGTCGTAACGGTGAAACGCAAACATGTATCCTGTTTCCGGATTATATCCGACGGTCTATTAACCAGGCATCTGATGCTGTGCTTGAATACCAGGTTATCCAGCATTCAATCGACTCAATTGAGATAAGGCTTAAACTGAAAGATATGAAGGATTTAAGCATCATTGAGAAACAGATACTTCACAACCTTGAATTTTGGGCGGTGAAAATCGACGGAGAATTGGGAAATGTGAAGTTTAACACAGACAAATTTGAACCGAACCCACAATCAAAAAAAATGATCAGGATCGAAAGACGGTATTAATCGTGACGAAACCGTCACATACGGAATTTTTACGAGGTCATTAATCATGGGACGAGTTTATCTTAAAGCTTTAAAAGAAACGGATGATTTTCAGTCTTTTTTTTCAGTAGCCAGGGAAGTATATCGAAATGATCCGATCTGGGTGCCGGAAGAAAAGCGGTTTACAAAAGAAATGATCACCGCTTTGTTTAAGAAACCGGATACGATTACAAATATAGTTGTGGCATATGAGAACGATATTCCTGCTGCCAGGGGAATTGCAGTATACCGTAAAAACCAGTTTCATCCCGCGGATCAGGCAGGATGGATCGGGATGGTTGAGTTTCCATATGAAAATCGGGACACGGCCGGGATTTTACTGGATCATTTGGAGGATAAATTAAAGCAAGCGGGTGTGAAGAGGATTATCACTCCAAAGACCGGGAGTATGGAACCCGGACTCCTGGTAGAAAAATTTGATTATCCCCAAACTGTATTGACCACCCATAACCCTGAGTACTACCTTGATTTTTATTTTAAATCCGGTTATCAAATCAAGGAAACCTGTCTTACTTTTTGTTTTTCACGAAAGCACGCGAAACAAATTCAAATCAAACTGCCTGGTTTTATGACGAGAAGCATGGATCCCGACAGGCTGGAAAAGGAGATCACCATATTCAATTCACTTCAAAACGCTATATTTGAAGAGCGGGAAGGGTATTTGAGACGTTCTCTGGAAGAAGATCGGAGCTTGATCCAATCATTTCAGCCATTCTTAGATAAAGATCTGATCATCATCGCCGAAGATTTGTCCGGGAAACCTGTGGGGATACTGATCTGTCTTCCAGATATTTACCAGGCGTATATGGGATTAAAGGTTGACCGGGTCCGGTTTATATCCATCGGGTGTCTGCCGACTTATACAAAAAAAGGAATTGGAATATTAATGGTATCCCATTTGATCAATAACCTGATAAAAAACCCGGAATACAAATCAGCGGAGGCTTCCTGGATACTCGGCAGCAACAAGCAGGCTTTGAATATGCTTTCGCGGTTTAATCCTGAAAAAGGAAGGGAATTTGTTTTTTTAGAAAAAGTCATTCAAGCTTGAATGGAATCTGAATATATTACTTTTCTTTGCGTTGGGTTCCGATCTTAAGCAGGTTGGCGATATTCGCCTTTGAATCGATGACCGGCTTGATCTGTACTGAATCACACGTCATAAGGGTTGTGACGCCCGGTCCATGACCTGCGAGAAGGCAGTCGCTGTGAACAATAATGCCGATACTGACGGCTCCTTTTTTGTATGCCCGGCCGAACCTGTTATCATGATCCATCAGGGCCACAAGATCTCCGAATTTAATCTTGTCCAATTGATATTTTTTCACCGTTTCAGGGTCGCTGGTCATGATATCATAATCGCCTTTTGCCGCATGGGCTGAACCCAGGCCTGAGCCCATACACGCGGCCGGTACCATTGTGGTGACAGCAACGTTGATACTCTTTTTATCGATCTTTTTTATTTTCATTTTTTTCAGCAGCAGCGGGTCAAGATTCATCAGCTTGATTTCAGGGTAGTCAATAAACTCAAGTCCCTGACCCCTGGCATTGATGATAATCTTATCGTCATATGTAAGCTTCTTTTTTACTTTTTTGGAAAAATCAACAATGATATGTTCGCTGCCGCCATGGTGGCCGATAACAATTCCGGTTGCACCCTTTGCGCTGCCGGATATCACTTTTGCTTTATTTCCCGCGCAGGAAAATAACTGCAGGGATGTATTGGGGTGATCAAACGGTTTTAAGGTATTCGCAATACAGCTGACACCCGGTTCAAGGTGGTCTCCCTGCCATCCAAACGCCGAATCGCCGACCTGGATATTAAGAGTAATGCCGCCGATTCCGGGGAGAATGAATGGCTCACCGTTGTGACCTATTTTCCACATGGCCATGGTTTTCGGCGGGCCGGGCTGGCATTGCAGCAGGAATTCGACAATTTTATTTTCGTTGGTTTTGAGCATTTGTTCTCCTGACCTAAGGTATTATTTTACATTTTCGATTCATCAGCGATAAGGAAATCACTTCTAAAAAAAACAATTTGTTTATGCTGAGTGTATTATAATATAGTAATTTTGATCATTCAATATCATTTTCTAATGGAAAGGTAAATAAGATGGATGAAATGTCTAATATTTTTGTAACATCTGAAATCGGGGCTCTTGAAGGAGTGATCCTGCACACTCCGGGTCTGGAGGTAGAAAACATGACTCCCCGAAACATCAAGCGGGCTTTATACAGTGATATCCTTAATTTGACAGTGGTTTCCCAGGAATACAAACAGCTGCAAGGCGTTCTTGAAAAGGTCACCAGAACATTCTATATCAAGGATCTTTTAACAGAAATTCTCGCTGATAAAATGGTGAAACAGGATCTTGTGCACAGGATATGCAAGAATGAAGATAAAACCGACATCATTGATGACTTGATCGCTCTACCTGAAAAAGATCTGGCAATTCAGCTTATCGAAGGTGTCGTCATGAAATTGGACAACCTCACAAAGTTTTTAGGCCGGGAATATTATTCACTTCCCCCGCTGCACAATTTTTTCTACACCAGGGACTCAGCCTTTGTGGTGTCTGACCACGTGTTTATCGGCAGGATGTCCGGTCAGATCAGAAAGCGGGAAACCATAATCATGAAGGCATTGTATGATTTTCATCCCCTGTTTAAATCAAAAACAATATTTTCTGAAACAGAAACGGGCACTCCTCGGACGGTGATTGAAGGAGGCGATGCCCTGGTGATACAGGATGATATTCTTCTTATGGGGACCGGAGCACGCACAAATTCGCAGGGTGTCGATTTTGTCATCAATGAATTGAATCAAAGAAAGATAAAAAAACACATCATTGTACAGGAGCTGCCGGAATCACCTGAGTCCTTTATTCACCTCGATATGGTTTTTACCATGCTCGACAGAGACAAATGTATGGTTTTTGATCCTGTGGTACTCAAATCAAACAAGTATCAAACCGTTCATATTGAAATGGATAACGGAAGTGTCGATTCAATTGGCTATGAGGAAAATATCGTATCTGCACTGAAAAAACTGGGTGTCGATCTGGAACCTGTATCATGCGGCGGGACAAAAGATTCATGGTTTCAGGAAAGGGAACAATGGCACAGCGGGGCTAATTTCTTCGCGATCGGACCGGGGCGGGTCATCGGTTACGGCAGGAACGTGCATACCATTGAAGAGATGAACAGACACGGGTTTGAAGTGATCGATGCCCGTGATGTACTAAAAGGGAGTATCGATCTTGAAGAATTCGACAGATATGTGATTACGATACACGGCTCTGAAATGTCCAGGGGCGGCGGAGGTTGCCGGTGCATGACCCAGCCGGTTTGCAGAAAGCCGGTGGATTGGTGAAATAGACAAGCAAAAAAAAGATGAACGTCCAACATCGAACGTCCAACGTTGAACATCGAATATGGCAGGCGCATCGCTTTATCTATTTTTATTCGCTAAAATAAAAAAGGGCGAACACACAGGTTCGCCCCAACGATGATTGATGGAGATTACTCGCTTTCAGCTTTTTCCGTTTTTCCCGCATCCGCCATTCTTTTGAGATTCAGATAGCGTTCATCAAATTCTTCTTCAAGACGCTTTGTCAATTTTTTTGATTCTTCAGGGAACGATTTCTGTAATGAGGCATATCTCACTTCACCGCTTAAAAATTCCTGCAGGCTTCCATCGGGTTCTTTTGAATCAAGTATGAACGGATTTTCTCCTTTTGCTTTCAGTAATGGGTTGAACCGGTAAAGAGGCCAGTATCCGGAATCTACCGCCAGTTTCATTTCTTCCTGGCTCTTGCCCATACCTTTTTTAATGCCATGATTGATACAGGAGGAATATCCCATAATCAAGGACGGTCCGTCGTAGCTTTCTGCTTCAACCAGGGCTTTCATCAGCTGGTTTTTGTTGGCACCCATGGCCACATTTGCCACATATACATAACCGTATGTCATGGCCATTCCGCCCAGGTCTTTTTTGGCTGTTTTCTTTCCGGACGCCGCAAATTTGGCAACAGAACCTGTGGGCGTTGCTTTGGAAGACTGTCCGCCGGTATTTGAATAGACTTCCGTATCAAATACAAATATGTTGATGTCTTCACCGGTGGCCAGGATATGATCGATCCCTCCGTAGGATATGTCATATGCGCTGCCGTCACCCAAAAAAACCCAGTAGGATTTTTTTGTGAACAGCCGTCCCATCCCCTCGATTTCAGCCAGAAGAGGGTTGCTCTTATGTTTCGGAAGATGTTTTTTCAACTGATCGCCATATTTCCTGGAACCTTCCGGATCTTTCATGTGGTCAAGCCATCCGGACATGGCATCCTTTACTTCCGCCGGGATGTCTGTATTCACTGCTTCTTTAACAAGCTCGGCAAGTCTGCTCCTTTGCTGGAGGGCACCCAGGAACATTCCATATGTGAATTCCGCGGGATCTTCAAACAGAGAATTGCCCCAGGATGGTCCAAAACCATCCTTATTCACGCAGTAAGGAATGGCCGGTGCGGACCCGCCCCAGATTGAGGTGCAGCCTGTGGCATTCCCAATAATCATACGCTCACCAAAAAGCTGGGTGATTAGTTTTGCATAAGGTGTTTCGCCGCAACCGGCACAGGCACCTGAGAACTCAAGCAGCGGTTGACAGAACTGACTCCCCTTTACCGATGTTTTTTTCACAATATTATCTCGTACCGGGATTTCAACCGAGTATTTATGGTTTGGCACCTGAGACTCAACCTGTGTATCAAGCGGTTTCATGGCCAGGGCCTTTTTCTTTGAAGGGCATATGTCCGCGCAATTACCGCATCCCATGCAGTCCATGGTATTTACCTGTATTCTGAAAAAATAACCTTTAAGATCTTTACCCAGGGCATTCTTTGTTTCAAAACTTTTCGGGGCGTCCGCCGTTTCCTTTTCAGTTAAAAGAACCGGGCGGATGGCGGCATGCGGGCATACCATCGCGCACTGGTTACACTGGATACAGTTGTCCATAATCCATTCAGGCACATTGATGGAAACACCCCGCTTTTCATATTTCGAAGTATCAACAGGGAAAATACCATCCGGAGAAAAAGCGCTCACCGGGAGTTTGTCTCCCTGCTGGGCCAGTATCGGCCGCATGACGTTTTTAACAAAATCGGGTTCATCTTTGTCCGATCCTTTATCGATTTCTGCCTGTGACCATGATTCAGGGTATTTAACTTCAACCAGTTTGTCGATGGTGTTATCCACCGCTTTATGGTTCATTTTAACGATTTCTTCGCCTTTTTTCCCGAACATGTTCTGGATTTCGGTTTTAAGATACTTCACCGCGTCATCGACCGGAATCACATTCGCGAGTTTAAAAAACGCGGTCTGCATGATCATGTTTATCCTGCCGCCCAGTCCGATTTCGGACGCGATCTTGACCGCGTCAATATTAAAAAACTTTAATCTCTTTTGGGCGATGGTTCTTTTCATTGCCGCGGGAAGCTTTTTTTCCATATCTTCAACAGACCACCTGGAATTGAGCACAAATGTTCCGCCTTTCTTGATGCCTTCAAGTATATCATATGTATTCACATAACTGGATTTGTGACACGCGATATAATCCGCGGCGTCGATCAGGTAGGTGGATTTTATCGGGGTTTCACCAAAACGGAGGTGGGACATGGTTATACCGCCCGACTTTTTTGAATCATATGCAAAGTAAGCCTGGGCATACATATCGGTGTTGTTGCCGATGATTTTGATCGCGCTTTTATTGGCCCCGACTGTTCCGTCAGCACCCAGTCCCCAGAATTTGCATTGAACTGTTCCTTTAGGGGCCACGTCAAACCCGGTATCAACTGTAAGAGAGGTATGGGTGACATCATCTTCGATACCCACGGTAAAATGGTTTTTCGGAGTGCCCGGTTTCATATTATCGTAGACTGCCTTAACCATGCTTGGAGTAAACTCCTTGCTCCCCAGACCGTATCTGCCGCCAATGATGGTCGGCATCTCCTTCTTCTCCATGTAGGCTGTACATACATCAAGGTAAAGCGGGTCACCCAGAGAACCGAGTTCTTTTGTCCGGTCAAGTACTGTGATTATTTTCGCGTTTGCCGGTATCGCGTCAAACAGGTGCTTTGATGAGAACGGGCGGTACAGCCTGACCTTGATCAGGCCGACTTTTTCTCCTTTTCCTGTCATGTAATTTACCGCTTCTTCAATGGTTTCACATGAAGAAGCCATGGAAATAATCACCCGGTCCGCGTCAGGCGCGCCAACATAATCAAAAAGTTTGTAATTTCTTCCTGTGAGCTGGCCGACCTTATTCATATATTCTTCAACAATTCCGGCTACTTTCAGGTAATATGGGTTGCATGCCTCCCTGCCCTGAAAATAGATGTCCGGGTTTTGTGCTGTTCCGCGAATTTCAGGTGTTTCCGGGCTTATACCCCTTGCCCTGAATTTCTTTACAGCTTCCCAGTTAACCAGTTTTGCCATGTCTTCATAATCGATCATCTCAATCTTCTGTAATTCATGGGAGGTTCTGAACCCGTCAAAAAAATGGATAAACGGTAAACTGGATTCAATAGCGGCAAGGTGGGTAACCAGGGCCAGATCCATTGTTTCCTGTACCGACGCGGCCGCGATCATTGAAAAACCGGTCTGCCTGACAGCCATTACATCCTGGTGATCCCCGAATATGGAGAGGGCGTGGGCCGCCACTGCTCTTGCAGTGACGTGCATGACACCGGGTAAAATTTCACCCGACATTTTATACATATTCGGAATCATCAAAAGAAGTCCCTGAGAGGCCGTAAATGTGGTGGTATATGCCCCGGCCGCCAGGGAACCATGAACAGAAGCGGCTGCGCCTGCTTCCGATTGAAGCTGTCTGACCAGCATGGACTGTCCGAATATATTTTTTAGGCCGCCAGCGGCCCATTCATCTGCAATTTCTCCGATTGGAGATGATGGTGTAATGGGATAGATATTTGCCACATCGCTCATCGCGTATGCCACGTGAGCTGCCGCAGTGTTACCATCAACTGTTTTCATCTTTTTTGCCATTGGATTGCTCCTTTATTATTTAATTAGGATCTGCTTTTTTTCTATCCGTGTGTTCCGCGTATTCAACCTCCGTCGCTAAAGCTTCCGCCTTCGCCAAAGGCTTCGCCGAGACAAGATGGCGGGCAGGAGGCTATGGCGGACAAGGCCAAGGTTTATTATTTCATCATGTAAAACAGACGGTCTCGTAAAAAGTCCAACTTCTGCGTTGTGCTACATTTTGCAATGATTCAACGCCCCTGTTAAATAAAAAAACAGATTTAACAGGGCGGGTCCGATAAGTACGCTTCATCATTACAAAATTTGCACGCCTTGAATTTGAACTCTTTACGAAACCGTCTAATTCGGACTTTTTACGAGACCATCAAAACAAGATATAGAAATAATCTCTATAGAATTGTATTTTAATAAAATCAATGGTTATTTAATTTTTAAAGAAGTTCACTGAAAAAATCATTCCCCTTATCGTCAACAATAATAAAAGCAGGGAAATCAACTACAGTAATCATAAAAATCGCTTCCATTCCAAGCTCCGGATATTCAACGGTTTCAATCTTTTTGATGCACTCTTTGCCAAGTCTTGCCGCGGGACCGCCGATGGAACCCAGATAAAATCCACCGTATGTTTTACAGGAATCTGTAACCGTCTTTGAGCGATTCCCTTTTGCCAGCATGATCATTGATGCGCCTTCGGCCTGAAAAACCGGCACATACGGGTCCATCCTGCCGGCGGTTGTCGGTCCGAAAGAACCCGAAGGATGTCCCTTGGGTGTTTTTGCCGGACCGGCGTAATATATAACATGGTTACTCAAATAATCAGGAAGCCCTTCACCTGATTGCAGGCGTTGATTCAGTTTGGCATGCGCGATATCTCTTGCCACAATGATTTTACCGGAAAGGCGCAATCGAGTGGAAACAGGATATTTGCTCAATTCATTACGGATTTCATCCATAGAGCGGTTAAGGTCAATATGAACTGAATCATCCGTTGAGTCTGCCGGTTCAGGCAGGTATCTGGAAGGATTGGTCTCAAGCTGTTCTAAAAATAGTCCCTGTTCTGTAATTTTTGCCTTGATATTCCTATCCGCGCTGCAGCTGACACCCATCCCGATCGGACAGGACGCGCCATGTCTTGGGAGACGGATCACCCTGATATCATGGCAGAAATATTTCCCGCCGAACTGGGCTCCGATACCCAGTTCCCTGGATATCGCGAGCAGTTCATTCTCAATGGTCAGATCCCTGAATGCCTGTCCATATTCATTCCCCTGTCGCGGAAGGCTGTCCAGGTAACCGGTTGAAGCCAGCTTTACTGTTTTTAAATTGAGTTCCGCGGAAGTGCCGCCGATGGCGAATGCGAGATGATATGGCGGGCAAGCTGAGGTTCCGAGCGATTTCATTTTTGCGGTCAGGAAATCGATCAGGTTTTCAGGGGTCAGCACTGCCTTTGTCTCCTGGTACAGGTAGGTCTTATTGGCTGAGCCGCCGCCTTTGGCGAGAAAAAGGAATGTGTATGCATCACCCTTCACGGCATACAGTTCAATCTGGGCGGGCAGGTTGCATCCCGTGTTCTTTTCTTCATACATGCTAAGCGCTGCATTTTGGGAATACCTGAGATTGTTTTTTGTGTACGCATTGAACACACCCCTGGACAACGCTTCTTCATCTGAGGATCCTGTCCATACATTCTGGCCCTTCTTACCGATGATCACCGCGGTTCCTGTATCCTGGCACATCGGGAAAATACCATCCGAGGAAATCACTGCGTTTTTAAGCATTTCAAGGGCCACATATTTATCATTATCTGAGCTTTCCGGGGCATCCAATATTTTTGACAGCAATTTAAGATGCGTGGGCCGGAGAAGGTGGGCTACTACCGTGAACGCCTGTTCAGACAGCAGCGCCAAACCTTCGGGTTCTATTACCAGTATTTTATTTCCGTCAAATTCTTTTAGGGAAATATAATCAGATGTCAGTTTTTTGTACTCTGCGGTATCATCGCCTATGGGAAACATTTCTGTGTATTTAAAATGTGTCATGGAGTTATATCCTATGTCATTTCAGTAATGTATATATACAATATCGGTCTGTGCAGGAGAAATCCAATCATAAAAATTCTGTTATTTTAAGAATATGGAGATCCGGTGTCAAGAAGATTAAAAATGAACGCTTGTCCGCCATAGCTTAAGCGACGGCGGATGGAACAAAAAAAAGATGAACGCTAAACGTCGAACGCCCAACATCGAACGTCGAATAATGATATCGCTTCGCTCCTTCAAATTTTATTAATACCTAATGAAGAATCTTGAATGACTGCTTCTGTCTCTTTCTCGTTTCTCATTCACTATTTAAAAAAGACAAAGCAAAGCGCTTTCCATCCGGCTTCGCAAAGGCTATGGCGGACAAGTATTCGATCCGCCGTCGCCACGGCTATGGCGTGACAAGCGTTGGATCAGCCGTCGCCAAGGCTATGGCCTGACAAGCGTTCATTTTTTCCTATTCCTCTTCCTGTCCCAAATTCTCGATATACTTTACAACCTTATCGTCGAAGGGGGTCTGAAATTTGATATGTATGGAACTGTCGCCAAAGGCTTGAAGATGCACTCCCACAACCATCCCTTTTTTACTGATTTTCTTTTTTTCGTCTTTCACCGGGATGATAAACTGCAGGATCAGCTGATGACCGAGCAGCGCCTGCGCATCTTTTGGACGATGGAGTTTTGTCATGTAGCCGATTCCGCCTCCTGAAATATCCGCGATAGTAATCTTGAACGGTGTCTGGACCGGCTGATTTGAATTATCCATCAGTTGTATCATGGCGGGTATAGACGTATTAACACGTTCATACAGTCTAAGATCAGGGCCCGCATTTTCGATCAGGGTTTTTACGGAATCCTGTTCCTTACAAAAAATATTTAGTTTGTTTTCAATCCCTGGAAATTTTTCTTTCCATTTTGCCAGTTTCTTTTTTTCAAGGATCATTACAATGGCTTCAGAAGTTGCCACAAGAGACGCGTTGCATGCTGAAAAAGAAAAAAACGGGTCGAAATTTGAAATATCACCGTCACTTAATTCCCTTAAATCTGTCTCAGATTCATCCCGTAGATTATAATATACCAGCTTCAGGTTACCTTCCTGCACAAAATAAAGATTTGAATCGAGCTGCCCCTGTTTGTAGACAAAATCTCCTTCTCTTACTACCAGTTTGATCAAGGAGTAATAAAATTCACTCGATTCATCTTCTTGAAAAGAGGTATACAGGCCTTCCCAGAGTTTTATATGATCCTGATCGATGGATAAGTTTTTTTTCTCTTCTATGATTTCACCGGCCTTGACAATATCATTCAGCGCCATGGGTATGACATCGTACATTTTTTCAAGCAGGGCTTCAGCTTTTGCGAAACTGTTACCGTCACAATACTTTTCAATCAATTCCAGCATCAGCTTTGCCGCTTCTTCTTCATCACCATTTTCAGCAAGCTTAACGGCTTGCTGCTCCGGGTCTTCTATCTCCCCTGGTTCTCCTTTTTCTTCAGAATCTGTCTCTGCCGGGAGAGGTTTTTCTACCAGCGTTTCCTCCTGTGCTTCCGGTTCTGCCTGTGCCTGCTTTAGTACGGGTTCCTGCTCCGGTTTTTCTTTGCTGACAAAAAAGCCTGATTGGCATTTCCTGCATCGAATATTCACCCCTTTATCTGGGATTTTCGAACGGTCGACATTGTAAACGGCATTACATTCCGGGCATTCAATTTTCATGGGGTCACCTTATCATTTTTGGTAGTAGCTGAATCATCAGGCTTTTTCACAGGCAGCAATGACATCATTATTGGTTCAGACCAGATTTTTACCATACCTGCGACAATCAGTTTGTCAGTTCCATCATATCAATATGTACATATATTGTAAAGAGTTCCGTGTCTGTTCGGTTTAGTATCGCAGAAAAAATCCGGTTCCATGGTCGGCCCGGGCCAGGTCAGAGATTAAAGGCGCAATGCCCTTTTAATTCACGTACTAAAAACACTGTCATTACGACTTCCGAGGTTGTGTCACAATAGTATTCTCTCCTGGTATCATACGAGATTTTTGACCGAGATTCTCATTCCGTCGTCGAGAGGGATATGGCGGGTTCTTTGGCCCCGGATCCTTATTTTGGCGCTTGATAAAAAATTACGGTTAAAGTATGAGGAGGATGGAAGTGTAAGCGGAATAAAAAATGGAGGGTTTTCGTGGTTGTAGCAGGATTGACAGGCGGAATTGCCACAGGCAAATCAACGGTTTCCGCTATTTTACATGATGCCGGTGCCGATATCATCGATACTGATAAGATTGCTCATATGGTAGTCAAAAAGGGTTTGCCCGCCTGGCAGGAAATTATTGATGCTTTTGGAAACGATGTACTCCAGTCCGACGGAGAGATTGATCGCCCATTTTTGGGCGACCTCATATTTAAAAATCAGGATAAAAAACAACTCCTTAACAGCATTGTCCACCCATATGTCAAAAAAGAGATGGACAAAGACCTGGAGCGGATTCGGAACGTTAGACCGGATTCTGTTGTCATTCTTGATGTGCCGCTATTACTGGAGGTGGGAATGGAAAAGGGGCTGTCCGAGATCATTGTTGTATATGTTCCGGAGAGCATCCAACTCAACCGGCTGATAACCAGAGACCGGCTTTCCATGGACTACGCGCTCTCAATGGTACGATCCCAGATGCCGATTGAGGAAAAAAAAGCCCATGCCACCATTATCATTGATAACAGTTTTTCAATCGCAACCACTAAAAAGAGCACCCTGATGGTTTATGAATATTTGAAGACAAAAAGTGAATAAAGGATTCGAGGCGTCAAGGGTCCAAGGGGAAAAACTGTAGGGGCAGGTTCCAAACCTGCCCTTTTTAGATGAGTTGAATCTCCTTTGAATTTTTGTAAATGTTGACTCCTCAGAATAATCCAATTATATAAAACACCCTACTTCAAAATTGAAAGCATAAATGTATGTAAAGGTCCCAAAATGATTAAGATCAACATATTATCAATAGCTATTTCAGGATTTTTGATGATGATGGCCGGAGTCTTGATGTATTATTACAAAGGATCGATTTAAGAACACATCCGGTTTTTTCTGCCCATCCCTCCGATTACTGTGGCTGCTTATGTATTTGTTTTTAATGTGTTCAGGCATTATGAGGGGCGTCTCCCGACGGATAATTGGAAACTGATTTATGAAATTTTTTGTGCCACCGTGATTTCGACGGCTGTTTTTTTCTTTTTTGCCATAACACTCGTGTTACTGGTTCGTTTTTTCTGCTATGTAAAATAGGGAATTCGTGGAATATTAATGAAAAAAGGGTTCTATGATTCGAGGGGGCCAAAAGCTCAGGGGATTAATCGATATAGGGCGGGGTTTGTATGGACGCAGCCTTGCGAAGCATCCACCTGTGTGCTTGCCCGGTTAAATAAGCAGATCCATTTAACCGGGGTTTGCTAAACAGCTAAGAGGTACAACCAGAAGCCAAGAGCAAATATCTAAGAGCCAATAATCCAATTTGCCGTCGCGATGCCGGTTCATGATGGTATCCATAGCTAACCAATCTGTTTCATCATCAATCGGTTCCACTTACATAAAAACACTTGACATATAATTTTCAATTGTTGTATATCCTCTCTTTCTTTTGAGTGCACATTAGCCATTTTTGCTGAGCCGCATTCATGGAAAATCTCAAAAATCGGTCCATATCGAGCCGAGGTAGCTCAGTCGGTAGAGCAGGGGACTGAAAATCCCCGTGTCGGCAGTTCGATTCTGTCCCTCGGCACCATATATATTAAGGGTTTACAGGAATATTTCCTGTAAACCCTTTTTTTTGTGCTTTTATTCCCGCTTCTCAATTGGCCGTTATCTGCTCCCTGAACTGAGGGTGTGGATATCTCAATTGCCTTTTTGATAAAAGTTTGTTATAATTCCAAATGGTTATATAGTTATAACACCATGAGCATGTTTGAATTTCGTGTAAAGTTCAAACAACCTTAT
>JAUVGT010000172.1 GCA_030593645.1 Deltaproteobacteria bacterium | reverse complement strand
CCCGGACACAGGTCATCGTCATTCGGTATAAATTTACAGCGATCCGAGTTGATCCGGATTTTAAAATGATATTGTTCTGAAAAGATTTTCATTCTTAATAAATCGAATCCTTTTCCCCCGGCGTTGAAATCATAAGGCTTTTTTGTTGAATATTGGTCGATCTCAGGCGGTGTAAAATAATTTTCAATAATCAAATGCTGTTTTTCCTCGGTAAACCCTACACCATAATCTTTTATGATCAGCTCTGAATGATTTTTTTTCCTTTTGATCATTATTTCAACCATTCCATGATCCGGTGTATTTTCAATGGCATTTCGAATCAATCCTTCAGTAACGATATTGAGAATCTCAACAGGTAGATGAATAATCGTGTTCTTGATTAGGCTGGTTTTTATGGCAATGTTTCGATGATTGAATTTAAGTTTCAGTTCTTTGAGCTTATCTTTTATATACTCATCCAGTTTGATTTCCTGTGGTTTTATTTCCTTGGGTCCAAAAAGCTCATCAATACTTTTTCTGATCTTTAATATTAAATCTGTACTTTCAATCTCGTCTTCAATTAATATTTCAATTTCATCTCTACAGGCTTCCAGCATCTTTGTCAGAATCTGGTATACCTGATAGTTTTTTTTCTTCAGCAGGTCTTCGACTTCATATTGAATTTCAAGCAAACGCTTTAGATTTTTTTGGCCTCTTTTCAGTATCCGTGCTGCTGTTTCGTCGTCGATGCCAAGATTTTTTAGTTTCTTTGAGAGCAGTTTAAAGGTTGAGGATAATACGGCAATCGGAGTTTTCAGTTCATGGGAGAGGTGATGGATTACCCTGTCTTTTGCCTTGTCGATATTTTTAAGCTCTTTATATGATTTTCTTAATTCCTGGTTTATTCGCGTATTTTCGATGGGAAGCGCGATGGTACTTGCGATCGTACTTAATAAGTCAGCGTCTGTTTGATCAAATTTACCGTTCAGCTTGTTGACAACAGTAAGTACACCAATCGAACGATCTTTCAACTGGATCGGTACTGAAAGAATATTTTTTGTTCTTAAACCGGATTCTTCATCAACCCGTTTTAAAAAGAACGTACATTTGGACACGTCGTGAATAATCAGGGGCTTTCTGGTTTGGTAGACCCGGCCGGATACACCCTGGTCAGCAGGGAACCTGATTTCATTGAATTTTTTTCTTGTTTCATAATCGCCGTATGACGCGGAAAAAAAATAAAATTCCTCTTTTTTTTCATCCAGAAGTATCACAAACGCGCCTTCAATGGCGATCTGGTTTTTTATTTCCTGGTTAATCGATGCCAGAAGATCATCCAGTCTATGATAGTGATGCAGGGACTGCGATATATTAAAAAGAATCTGGTTGTTTTTTGCAAGCCGGTTCTGGCGTGTAAAATCCCGAAGTGTTAATACATACCCTTCCGGGTGATTATTTTCGTCATAAAAAATGGCGCCGTCAATGATAATGTCCAGCAGGCGGCCGTCTTTTGTCATACGTTTTGTTTTAAAATTGTGTATGGATTTATCTATTAAAAGCAATTGGAGCTCTTTTTTCGACTGATCTTTCAGTGAATCGGGGATGAGCTGGTTATGATTTTCCTTAATTTCATCCGAAGTCCATCCAAACACTTTTTTAAACCCCGGGTTAACATATTCAACCTTGTTTTCAAGGTTAAAAGCAACGACCGGGTCAGGCAGGAACTGGAGCAGGGACTGAAAACGTTTTTGCACCCTCCTGCTTTCCCGATATCGTTTCCTGGCGTTTTTTTCAGCCCTGATGGTTTTTTGAAGCGCGAAATGTTTTTCAGTGATATCCTGCGCGATCCCCCTGAACCCGACAGTATTCTTTTCATTGTCATAGATCAGTTCGACGGTTACTTCCAGGATATGTGTTTCATCGTTCTTATTTTTAATATTCCAGGTACAATTCGCGACTCCTTTGCCCCGTTTATAAAGCTGATTAAACGTTTTAAAAGCCAGTGCCGCGTTTTTCTCATCCATGAATTTACGATAGTTCATGGATTTCATTTCCTGTGTAGTCAGACCGAAAAGTTTTTCACTGAATGAATTATTGTAAAACGTGAAATCTCCCCTTAAATTTGTTTCAAAAAATCCATCGGTGACACCTTCGATAAATACCCTGTACCTGTCCTGTTCAATGCCGGACAAATCTTTGCATTCACTGGTATTTTTTTCGGATGATTTTTTCCTGTTCAAATTTTTATACCTGTTCATTTATAACAGATTAAATTTTTACCCCGGCGTTGAAACTGGATGTGAGGGGGAGCCATTTCTAATGACATACACATACTACACTATATGGGATTAATCGACAAGAATTCTATATAAGATATAGGTTGGTCACTTTGACTGCCCTTCCGCGCATTTAAATAGTACGGTTGAGTTTTCGGAATGCTCCCTGCGCAGGCATTGCTTTTCGAAGCCAAATTGTGTGTTTTCTGATTTATGATAAAAAATTGGAAGGAGTGTGCTATCGGGAAATTTACCCCGGGAAGTATTTAATACGGCCTTGAGTATTTATTTCTTCTTTATATAACTTTGTTGACTGTGCCGGTTGAATTTCCCATCTTCCTTTGGTTCTATGATACATTAAACAATAGAAATGTGTCAGAGCAGTAATTAACGCCTCTGATATTTAAAAATATAATCGATAATGCAGGTTTGAAATCATACAAATTCAACCAATTCCAAATCAAAAATGAGAGTACACCCTGCCAAAGGATGGTTGGCATCAAAGGTTACGGAATCTGTTTCAACTTCGGTTATCATTACATTTATGCTGCCGCCATCGGGTTTTTTTAACTGGAGCGGCATTCCAACTTCAGGCGACATATTTTTCGGTAAATCATTTTTATCTATTTTTGCCAATAAATCTTCGCGTTTTTCCCCATAGGCGTCCTCCGGCGGAATGGTAATTGTTTTTTTGTCTCCGATTGTCATACCGAGGACACCGTTTTCGAAACCTGGAATGAGGTTACCGCTGCCAACCGTAAATTCGATTGGGTTTTTTCCTTCTGAAGAATCAAATTCCGATCCATCTTCCAGTGTACCAGTATAATGGATGCGTATGGTATCTCCATTATTGACTTCTTTCATAATCGTACCTTTCCGAATAATGAATTTTAGTTATGTCTTCAAAAACCAGATTTATATCCTGTGTATAATATTGGCTGAATAAGGGTTTTTTGAGACTTCCTGGATGGGAAGCTGGAAAAACAATGATCAGAATGTCTCAATAGGCCTTTCACTCAAGGAGCTTACTCAACACAACGAATTTGTGATTCGCGCATTAAAATTGAATCGAGGCACAATGTCAATACAAATCAATGGATTATTTAATGTTGTAGTTGACTATGGCGGAATAATTTTCTATTTTCCAATAGGTCTACTTTCATGTTCCCGATATTTGCATCAACAAAAACAAAATTAGAAAAGGTGCCTATGTAAATGCCAGATTCAAAGACGGCGCGACTTCATTCGGAGGGCTATTAGAGAGAATGATGCTGTTATGACCATACGTTTTGAAAGCCGGGGCACAAAATAATAAAACGTTTTAGGGAGGAAGAAATGAAATCTTTTTCAATTAAAAAATTCACCATTTATGTGTGTCTGGCAGGGACCGGTTTAATCCTTATTGCTGTATTATGGGGTATGAGTATAAATAATTTTAAAAAGCAGGCACTCACCGCAAAAGGCACTATAATCTCATTGGTTGGTACCATCACCACATCGTCGAAACCTGCAGGCGATCGTATCAGGCCGAAGACCCGCACTTATGCGCCCGTTGTCCGGTTTACAACCCAAAATGGACAAACGATTGAGTTTCTGTCCGATTCAGGGAGCAGCTCTCCGGCCTATTCAAAAGGTGAAACACTAGAGGTGCTGTATCTGCCATCGTCGCCCGGGAAAGCAAGAATAAATGATTTCTCATCATTATGGCTGTGGCCGTTTATTATTGGCGGGATAGGGCTTATTTTTTTCGCGCTCGGGGGCGGGATCATTATGGTTTCAAAAATAAAAGGCCGGAAAAATGAGTATTTAAGGAGAAACGGGACACCGGTGGAAACAGACTTTTTACGCGTTGAAAAAAAAGATATAGTCATCGGCGGTAAAAATCCCTATAAAGTAATCACAAGATGGACGAATCCCTCCACATCGGAAGAACGCACGTTTACCAGTGATAATCTGTGGTATGATCCTATGGACCAGATAGGCAGTGAAAAGATAACTGTATTTATTGAAAAAGGTAATCCGAAAAATTATTATATTGATATTTCATTTCTTACGAAAAAGAACCGTTAATTTTTGATATTCTGAGACCTGCCTCTGTTCCAAATTTATTTAAAAAGATTTTAAACGTTTGACATACAGGACTGCCAGTATTATATATAAAAGTTTATTTAAACGAAAGATAATGTATTGATGAATATAAAGATCATTTTATCAGTTACTTAGAGAGATTTTAACATCTCTGGATTTTGATTTTCCGGTTTATCCGGGTCAGGAAAGATAAAACAAATTGAATTTTGAAGACTTAATTTTAGATGAAGAGCTGGTCAGAGCGGTCCATGACATGGGTTTTGTTGAACCCACAGCCATCCAGGAAAAAACAATTCCGGAAATCATTTCAGGAGACAGAGATCTTGTGGGGCGGGCCCAGACAGGAACAGGGAAGACAGCGGCGTTTGGACTTCCCATGATCCAGCTTATCGATCACAAGTTAAAATACATTCAGGGGGTGGTCATTTGCCCGACACGGGAATTGTGCATGCAGATCACTCGGGATTTTAAAGCCTTCAGCAAGTATGTCAAAGGGTCACAAACCGTTGCAATATATGGCGGGGCAAGCATTGAAAACCAGATCCGGCAGATCAAAAAGGGGGCCCAGATCGTTGTGGCAACTCCGGGGAGACTGCGTGACCTGATCAACAGAAAAGTCGTCAGCCTCACCCGAATTCAATACCTGGTTCTTGATGAGGCGGATGAAATGCTGAATATGGGATTCCAGGAAGATATTGATGAAATTCTCAAAAAAACTCCTGAAAATAAACGAACCTGGCTGTTTTCCGCCACCATGCCCGGGGAAGTGGCGAAAATCGCCCGGAACTACATGAAGGACCAGGTTGAAGTTATCGTCGGGAAAAAGAACAGCAGCGCCGATAATATCAGCCATGTGAATTATATTATCAAAGAAAAAGACAGGTATCGGGCCTTAAAAAGAATCATAGATTATTACCCGGATATTTACGGCCTGATCTTCTGCCGTACCCGTAAAGAAACCCAGACAGCGGCCGAGCAGTTGATTAAAGACGGGTATGACGCGGAATCGCTCCATGGTGATCTGTCCCAGGGGCAGCGGGATAAAGTCATGCAGCGGTTTCGGGAGCGGAACCTGCAGATCCTTGTGGCTACTGATGTTGCTGCCCGGGGGATTGATGTAAAAGATATCACCCATGTCATCAATTATCGACTGCCGGATGAGCCTGACAATTATACCCACCGGTGCGGCCGAACCGCAAGGGCCGGCAAATCCGGTGTTTCCATTGTCCTTATGAATGTCAAGGAGAAGCGGAGATTATCTGATGTTGAACGGAAGGTAGGTATCAAATTCCGTAATGAAAAGGTTCCCAGCGGTAATTCCATTTGTACCAATCAGCTCTATGCCATGGTCAATCGCTTGGTGGCCACGGAGGTAAACCAGGAAGAGATCGGGAAATTTCTCCCCCCGGTTTTTGACATCCTGGACGGGATTACTAAAGAAGAACTCATACAAAAATTCGTTTCCATGGAATTTAACCGATTTCTCAACTATTATAAAAATTCAGTGGACATCAATATAAAACCCGGAAAGAAAATGAGCCGGAAGGATCAAAAACAGCGTGAACATTTTGAACAAAATGATACCCAGCGATTTTTCATGAGTGCCGGTGCCAGGGATGATATTAAACATGGGACGATTGTCCGGTTTTTGTGCGACAAAGCTAAAATAAAATCCGATAAAATCGGTAAAATTGAAATCATGGGGGAGTTTACTTTATTCGACATTGAAAAAACAGTTGCCGAAAAAGTGTTGAAATCAATGAAAGGGGTTTCCCTGGACGGCAGGAAGGTGAATATAAAATTTGATGAGAAAAAGAAATTTTCCAGCAAAGGTGCCGTCAAAAGAAAAGGGACAAAAAGAAAAAGCCGGAAACGAAGGGATCGAAGGAGTCCGAAAGGGAGTTCTTCATCCCGGTAAATTAGAAGGAAAAGATGAACGTCGAGTTTTTTAGGCTATTGCAAAAAATAACATAGCTGAAATCGAAAGAATGCTAAAAAGCTTGAAAGGGAATTTATGCCTGAATGGATAATATTTATCTTTTTCCTGATAGCGATCCTTGCAACTGCTATATCCACAGTAATCGGATTCGGAAGTGCACTTATTCTAATCTCAATATCTTCAATTCTGTTCGATGTGAAATGGGGCATCGGCATCACAACAGTTCTCTATTTTTTTAATACACTCAACAAAACCATCCAGTTCAATAAATCGATTGACCTCTCCATTGCATTAAAAGTGTCGATTCTCAGCATCCCCGGGGTTATCATCGGCGCTTTCCTGATGGTGGCATCGCCTGAAAAATATATTTATTTATTAATTGCAGCCATTTCAATTATTTACCTCATATTCGATTTGCTGGGTCTCGCTCGAAAATTTATTATTAGTAATCCAATATTATATGGCTCAAGTTTCATTTACGGTTTTTTATCAGGGATTGCAGGTACCGGGAGTATTATAAAAGCAGTAGTATTTAAGCAAATGAAACTGAAAAAGGAGGTATTTGTTGCTACGATGGCAGCATCCGCCCTGCATCTGAACCTTCTGAAAATCGGCGTGTTTTCCTATAAATCGGTTATCGGTATCAAGGATATTCCCATTATGGGCGGTCTTCTTATAAGCAGTTTCATCGGTGTCTTTCTCGGCAAACGTTTACTCTCTCGCATTTCAGAAAAGTTCTTCTATGTCCTGGTCAGATTCATGCTTCTCGGATTATCGATAAGGTTAATCTATTCGGCAATGAATAATTCGGTTTAAAAAATAACTGAACACCTAAGCAGTCCTATATAAAGTTTATGTCTTACATTTCCCCCAGGGCCAGATCCACCGCTGCCTGGGCATGAAGAAGAGTGGTATCAAAAAGGGGGATATTACCTTCATCCTGTTTGACCAGCAAAGGAATCTCGGTGCATCCCAGGATAACCCCTTCCGCTCCCTGATCCTGCAGTTTATTGATTACTTCCCAATATCCCTTTTTAGATTTCGGAGAAATTACACCAACGGTTAACTCCTCCATAATTACCTGGTGGATATAGCTCACATCTTTATCAGAGGGAATGAGAGTATCAATTCCATGCTTTTCCAGCAGACGATTTTTATAAAAGTCCTGGGTCATTGTAAACCGTGTGCCCAGAAGTCCGACAGACTTAAACCCCCTGGCTTTGATGACATCTGCCGTGACATCAATGATGTTTAAAATAGGGATTTCAATATTTCCGGCAATTTCATCCGCCAGTTTGTGCATGGTGTTGGTGCAGATCACCAGGAAATCAGCTCCGCCCCGCTGTACACTCAGGGCGCCGGTGACCAGCCTGTCGAGAACCAGATCCCAGCGCTCCATCTCCATCTCAGGGTGAATCTCGCCGAAATCAACAGAAAACATAATGGATTGTGCCGAATGAATGCCCCCCAGTTTATTTCGGGCTCCATCGTTAATAAGCCGGTAGTATTCCACCGAAGATTCACATGTCATTCCGCCCAGTAAACCGATTGTTTTCAACTGACACCTCCATTGATTGTTTTAATCTGATCCGGATAAGGGTTCGCGTAAAATAAGTTTACATTTTAGGTGCTCGGAGTTAGGTCAGATTTGTTCGATCTGAGGCTGAAAAACCGCAGGCATAGCAAGCTATTCCGAGGATTTTGGAGCCGGGGATCGGGCAAAGATGGCCTGAATCCGGGATGCACAAAATGTAAAGTTATTTTTGCGCGAGCCCTAAGTTAACGTGTTACTGGTTATTTCCTCCAAAGACCTTTTTCAGTAGTTGAGTTACCCTGGCCTTTGGATCCTTTCGGATTTTATATTCTTCTTTAGCAATCATAATAAAGAGACCATCCAGGGCTTTTCGGGTGACATATTGATCGAGATCAAAGCTGTACGTTTGAAGGAAGGGAATGGTCTTAATGGTTGAGTTTATTTCTTTATAAAGGCGGGTAACTCCAACCTTTTTCATGGCCTTATGAACAATAGGTTTAAAGATTTCTTCAAGGGGTGTATAGGTTTTCTCTTTAAAGTAAAGGGTGGCTTCATTATTCCGGCCTTCAAGAATTTTTCTGGCGTCGCTGATTTTCATTTGTTTAATGGCATCCCAGAAGATTTTTCTGGCTTTAGGTGCCGCATCTTCCGCGGCCCGGTTCATGCTCCGCTCAAATTCATCTATTTTTGATCCAAGACCGATTTTTCGTAAGTGTTTTGCGGTCTTTCGCATTTTTTTTGGAAGTGGAATTTTGATTTTGGGATTTTTATAATACCCATCCGTCTTCGATACCAGCTTAACCACATTTTTTGTCCCGACTTCCAGGGCTTGTTTCAAACCCCGTATAATATCTCCTTGAGATAAACCCTTTCCCACTTTTAATTCATTTTTAAGATTTTCTAGAAAACTCTTCAAGTCCGCCCGGGTTGAATATGGTGTTACTAAAAAAAAGATAGTAAGAATTAAAACCATACTGAGACATTTTTTTATCATTTCTTACTCCAAAGTATAATTAATTGATGATGTTGATGGAGATTGTAACCGATTTTTCCATCTGACATTATATTAAAGCAGAAATATGTCATGAAAGTCAACCATGTCTCCCAAATGCCTTCATTTTACTTCTTACCTGTGAGGACGCAGCATTGCGAAGCGTCAGCCTGCATTTTATTCTTGAGTAAAAACCCGGACAGATTTAAAATGATACATGGTGATGTAATTGATTGATAGATAATGTGAAAGGTACAACATGAATTATTTAAAAATATGCGTATATATCCTGTTACTGATTATCTTTAACTCTTTTTCAGGCTTTGCAGATATGTATAAGCGGTTTCAGGGAGAGTGTATATGAAGCAGCACTTATAGAATAATAACAGAAGCACACGCGTATATTGTCAGTGAATAAAGGGCTTACTCCTCCATAGCTTCAGCACATTGAACACAAAGATCGGATTCGGGCATAATCATCAATCGTGCAAACGGGATCGGTTCTTCGCACTCACGGCACAACCCAAAATCAGGATCATCGAGCGTCGTCAGCGCGCGTTCCATTTTTGATAAAGTCTGTTTTGCCTTGTTCAGAGCGGCTTCATTGATGCTTTTACTGTTTATCGCTTCCATACGGGTGAGCCGCCCGATGGCATTGTCCGGTGATACAGGCCGGGTGAGCAGTTGATAACTCTTTATATCTTTTTTTACACCTTCAATTTTTTCTATGATATGCTTTTTTAGTTTTTCTCTTATTTCAGTTTCCAAATTTATTCTCACTATTTCCTGTAAGTGGTTTCAAATCCTTCAATGAATTGCAGGGGCACCTGTGTGTCTGCACTTTGTTTTTAACAGAGTGAAGGTTTTATTTTTCGAAATATGCAATGGCTGTAAGCGACTTTCACCGGCCTGTAACACCGCCATCGATTTTCAGATGTGCTCCTGAGATAGATTCATATCACATATTCCATATATCATTAAACATATTATCATGTATCTTTATTTTTGAGATAGATTCTTGTCCCCTGGAAATTTCCAGACAGCGGGGGAAGGCCATCAATTCCCGGTGAACATGTTGAAAAAC
>JAUVGT010000274.1 GCA_030593645.1 Deltaproteobacteria bacterium | reverse complement strand
TCCCCTTCATTAAAATAGAATACCGCGTCTGTATCCTGCAATGATAGTGTTAACTTACCTGTTTTCTGATTTAGATTCAAGGTTTGCAATATCTCTGACGGCGGCATTTCAGCAAGCGTTCCACTCATGCCTGAAGCCGCTTCTTCAGATCGTTCAATATTTGATTTTGCCAGTCTCCGGGCCAGAAGGCGGGCCAGATACATCTGTATGGAAGGGAATTTAATGATGACATCGTTAAAATCCTTTCCTCTGATAAAAACAATTGTTGCAGGTTTCATCACTTTTATGGTTGCACCCACCGGATCACCGCTGATCAAGCTCATTTCACCGAACACATCTCCCTTTTTGAGGTTTGAAAGACGTACACCATCATCATCGAGGACATCGACTATACCGGAAAGAATGATAAAAAGGTTCTGAGCCGGTGCTCCTTTTTTTAATATTGTGGCCCCTTTAGGAAATTTTTTCAGTTTTAAAAATGGAACGATATCTTTTAAGCTGTCGATATCAAGTGATTGGAATATTGAAAAGTTGCTCAATACATTTGCAATCACATTCACATTCTCACTTCTTACAGGTACTTTATCATCGCTTAATTCTGACTTTTCCCTGGTATACTTAAGTTTGATCGTACCCGTACATCCCTTGCAACTGACCGAACTGGTTGGTATTTTATCGATACTTTCATATTCAATCAAAACTTTTGTGAGGTCGCCGACCAAAATGCGGCATGTTTTCTTTTCGATGGGTGCCTTGATAATTGCGGTTGTAATAAAAATCTTTTCCTGTTTCAATTCAAGTGAAATGGCGTTCCCGGAAAGCCTGAACTCATCACCGTCTTTATACATGGGGCAATTGTTGTTTTCAATGATCTTAAAATAGGTTTCTAAAGTCGCCATATTTGACTCAATATGATATCAACAGATTTAAAGTGCTGAATATATGTAACCACTTCTAATCAATATTAATGCATAGTACATCATTTATCCTGTATCATCAAATAATATTATCATATTCACAGATATTTTTGAAGGTTCATAATGAGGATTAAAAATGTAAAAGAATATGTATAAATCGGTAGTGTCAAATCAACTGTTTTTTCTTGAAGATACACTTTATTTCATATGTATTATTATGTTATGAAATAAGAATGTAATCATCTTATCGTAGGGAAAATTGTCTTATTTTATAATCACTTCTAAAAATTACCGGTTAATGTAAATGGATTTAAAACGCTTGCTATCTTTTGGCCAAATCGCCCTGGCAATACTGTTAATCACCTTCCGGCTTCCGGCCTTATGCCAGGCCGATAGTGGTGCTGCACAGTTAGTACAGGATTTAAAAAAGAATCTCGGGCCTATGGATGCGGTACTCTTAGCTGATCCCAATGGGAAGATCATTTTCTCTAAGAACAAAGATAACATGCTTGTGCCGGCATCAACCCTGAAAATATTGACCACACTTTCGTCTTTGCATTATCTTGGGAAGGATTTTAAGTTTAAAACAGAATTTTATCTGGATAATAACAATCTAAAAATAAAAGGTTATGGAGATCCATTACTTATTTCCGAGGAATTACCGGATATAGCAAATGCATTGTCTAAAACTATTTCAAAAATAAACCATATTATACTTGATGATTCTTATTTTGAACAATCGCTGATTATACCGGGTATATCATCGAGCACTGAACCCTATGACGCGCCAAACGGAGCGTTGTGTGTCAATTTCAACACTGTCAATTTCATAAAAGTAAACGGCAACTATCAAAGTGCTGAAAATCAAACTCCCCTATTGGATTTTGCTTTAAAAAGAATCAAAAGAACAGGCATTGATAAAGGCAGAATCGTATTGACCCAAAAAAAAAATGAATGCACGTTATATGCTGGAAATCTTTTCAAATATTTTCTGGAAAAAAATGATATTCAAATCAATGGAAGAATCAAAATTGGGAGGGTTAAAAAAAGCGACACACTCATTTATACATATTTTTCAAGTTCTTCACTTGATACACTGGTTGCAAAAATACTTGAATTTTCAAACAACTATATGACCAATCAGGTTTTGTTGGCAATGGGTGGAAAAATTTACGGTTCGCCGTGCAATCTAAACAAGGGAGTCGATGCTTTAAGACTATTCGCAAGTAAAAATCTTGACCTTACAAACATCCATGTGGTTGAAGGTTCCGGGATTTCCAGGTCCAACAGAATATCCGCCCATGAGCTTTTGGTTGTCCTTAATGCCTTTAAGCCCTATCATTCTTTGTTAAAACGCGAAGGTAGAGCGCTATATAAAACCGGCACATTGAGGGGTATAAGCACCCGGGCAGGTTATATAATGGATAAAAAAGGCAGGCTCAATCGATTTGTAATATTAATCAATACTCCAGGAAAATCGGCGGAAAGCATTATGAAATTTCTTCTTAAGATGGTTCAGTGAGATCTACTCACTGGTTATTTGCGCATAAGCACTGTGATTATGAATGGATTCAAAGTTTTCAGCGCTGACTGAAAACCATGTAATATTATCGTCTTCTTTTAATTTTTTTGCCACATCGCGAACAATATCTTCAACAAATTTCGGGTTTGAAAATCCTTTTTCGGTTACATATTTTTCATCCACCCTTTTCAATACAGAATACACATCACACGAAGCTGCTTTTTCAACAAGTTCTATCATATCTTCCATCCATATGAATTTTTTGAATCGAGTCCTGACAGTTACTTTTCCGCGTTGATTGTGGGCACCGCACTCACTGATTTCCTTTGAGCAGGGGCAAACTGAAGAGATGGGTACGATTACTTCAGATACAAGATCTACCCTGTCTTCATGGTCACTCGATCCTTCAAATTTGCATGAATAGTCCATAAGTCCCAGAGAATGACTGACAGGAGCCGTTTTTTCGATAAAGTACGGAAATGTGACTTCGATATGGGAAGAAGCCGCATTCAGATGCGATTTCATTTGTCCAAGAACGTCACCTATTTTCTTAAGGGAAACTTCAGGCCGAAAAAGATGAAGGATTTCCACAAACCTGCTCATGTGTGTACCTTTATCGTTATGAGGCAAGTCTACATACATATTGATGGATGCAACCGTGTGCTGAAAACCATTCTTTCGATCCAATACAGTAATCGGATAACGAAGGTTTTTTATTCCGACCTTATCGATCGGGATATTACGATAATCACGCTCATTTTGTATATCTTTCATGATTTTTTTAACCATTCAGATGTATTACAGAAGGTATTCTTTGTTTACATGCTGCATTGCTCTGAAAATATTTCCTTTAATTTTACGGTTCTTTTTATAAAGCCCGTTCAGCATATCTTTAATCTCCTGCCGTTTTGATATCCTGGAGCTTGGACACGGATTAATAAATTCAGGAAAATTCTGTTCAGCGCTAAAACGTATGATTGTTTCTTCATCTAAAAATGATAGAGGCCTGATAACCGTAAACCTGTTTTTGAAAAATGTTTGACTCGGAGACATAGCACTGATTTCACCGGAATAGAAAATATTTAAAAAAAGAGTTTCAATAATATCATCCTTGTGATGCCCCAATGCCAATTTGCTGCAGCCGAGTGAATCCGCGAGTTCAAAAAGACGCTTTCGACGTAACATGGAACACAAAAAACAAGGATTTTCACGGTTTTCAGAACTGTGACTCCGAAGGCCATAATCAGTAAGTTCGGTTTTTAAATCATAACCACTATTTTTACAGTATTCTTCAAGTTCGTCCCTGAAACCATTCTCAAACCCGGGATCAATATATACTGGAAACAATTCATATTTGATGGGAATCCTTGAAAGTCTTTCATTGAGTAACCACATCAGTGTCAGACTATCTTTCCCGCCGGATAATCCCACGAGGACCCTGTCCCCGTCTTGAATCATATTATATTTATGCAGGGCTTTGCCTGCAAATCGTTTTAACACCTTATACGTGTAAGTTTTTGATAGGCAACGGCGCATCACTTTCTGGTTTCAATTAAAAGGTTCGAGGTCATGGATGAGTCTGTTCAAACAATCTATTCCTTTTCTGTCACTTCGTCTTTTTCCGGTTCTTCAGTATCTTCTACTTCTGCGGCGTTATCCTCTGGCTCCGGCAATTCTTCTTGCTGTTCCTCAATTTCAATATTCTCATTATCATTTTCAGTTTTCAGAATAATTTTACCGGCTGCGATTTCGCGAAGGGAAACCACAATATCTTCATTTTTGGGTGAGTTTACCAGGTATTCTGAACCTTCTCTAATCTGCCTCACACGCTTTGCAACCATGTTTACCAGTAAAAATCGATTTTCCACTTTATTTAAGCAATCTTCGACTGTAATACGTGCCACTGTTTTACCTCCGTAATTTTATGTTCCATTTTTTTGATGGTTTCGTAAAAAGTTTAAAAAGAGCAGGCATAGCAGCCTTCTCCTGTATTCTTTATAGAAGTGGTTTCAAATTTTAAAGAATTTCAACCAGTTCATAGCTTCTTTTTCCGGCCGGGACGTTTAATGTTAGCTCGTCACCGGGTTTTTTGCCGATGATGGCCTTTCCAAGGGGTGATGATACGGAAATTCGCCCTTTTCCGATATCAGATTCATCAGGTCCGACAAGTTGGTATTCCACATCGTCTCCCGTGTCAATATTCTCTAGTATTACCCTGCTGCCAAATGTGGCCTTATCCTTGGGTAACTTATCCGGATCAATAATATCGGCATTTGCCTGTTTAAATACCAGTTCGGCAATCCGTCCTTCCAGAAAACTCTGCCGATCTTTTGCCGCGGCATATTCCGCGTTCTCTGAAAGATCTCCATGAGCCCGAGCCTCTTCGATCGCCTGGATATTCTGTGGGCGCTCAATTTTTTTCAGTCTCTCAAGTTCTTTTTTCTGCTTTTCATAACCTTTCTTTGTAATCGGTATTCGATCCACTCTACTATCACTCCTTTATTCAAAAACAACATTGACGGTTTCGTAAAAAGTCCGAATGTGACGGTTTCGTAAAAAGTTCAAATTCAAGGCGTGCAAATTTTGTAATGATGAAGCGTACTTATCGTACGTTGAATCATTGCAAAATGCGGCACAACGCAGAAGTTGGACTTTTTACGAAACCGTCAATGATTACCTCTTGAAGTCGTTTATAGATCTTTCAAGCCGCACCTACTCAATATTTTCTACAACAAGGTCGCCCACTTCTTCAGTTGTATAGCCCATTTTCCCGGCGGCAGAATCTTTGATATTATCCCGTAAAACGTTGATGACCGATTTTTCTACACTGTCTGACGCTTTATGCTCTCCAATCGTATCAAGAAGAATCTGTGCCGCCAGTATCGCTGCGATTGGATTAATGATGTTCTTGCCTGTATATTTTGGCGCAGAACCTCCAATCGGTTCAAACATAGATAGACCTTCCGGATTAATATTTCCGCCTGCGGCGATTCCCATGCCTCCCTGGATCATAGCGGCCAGGTCCGTGATAATATCACCGAACATGTTATCCGTAACAATGACGTCAAACCATTCCGGATTTTTTACCATCCACATACAGATCGCGTCGACATGCGCGTAATCGGTCTCAATATCCGGGTATTCTTCTGCTATTTCATAAAAGGTACGCTCCCAGAGATCAAACGCATAGGTTAAAACGTTTGTCTTTCCGCAAAGCGTCAATTTTTTGGCTTTATTTCTTTTGCGGCAGTATTCAAATGCATACCTGACACAGCGTTCAACACCTTTTCGAGTATTGATCGATTCTTGAACGGCCACTTCATCTGGAGTTCCCTTTTTAAGACATCCACCGGCACCCGCATAAATACCTTCAGTGTTCTCACGAATCACCGCAAAGTCGATATCATCGGGTCCCTTATCTTTTAAAGGTGTATCCACGCCTTCATATAACTTAATGGGTCTTAGGTTAATGTACTGGTCAAAATGGAATCGAAGATTTAAAAGAATTCCTTTTTCTAAAATTCCGGGTTTGACATCGGGGTGTCCGATTGCACCCAGATATATGGCATCATGATCTGCCAGGGATTCGAGCACTCCATCCGGAAGGATTTCACCGGTTGCTTTATAATGCCCTCCGCCGATATTAAAGTTTACAAAATTGAGATTAAATCCATATTTTTTCGAAACCGATTCAAGTACTTTAATTCCTTCCCTAACAACTTCAGGTCCGGTACCATCTCCAGGAATAACTGCTATCTTATATTCTTTCACCATTTAATTATTTAACCCTTTTTATCCATTAAATTTAGAAGTGGTTTCAAAACTCCCTTTCAGGCTCGATTTCTGTGTTGGAGCAAATTTTTCAATCCTCAAAATATGCTACATATTCCTGCGGTTGAAATATTCGCTCCGCCTTGAACTAAATCCTGAAATGAAGCTTTGAAACCACTTCACGTAAATAAAAATCCTTCCGGTCTTGAGAACCGATTGCAAAAAAATCGAATTTATACCATGATTATTTAGAAAACAATCTATGTATCAACATTGCGGGTTTTGGTGACTTCCTGTCTTGTCTTTTTTAAACGAAACACTGCAGAGACAGGTCCTGACAGGACATACAGAAAACTCAATAAAAATAACACAATTGACGGTTGAGCGGCGATAGATATCAGTATCAGGATAGCTGTAACCAGAACATGAAAATTCATCTTTTTAGATAATTCCGGCTTTTTGAAACTGTTATACTTGATATTGCTGACCATTAGAAATGCAAGAACATAAAGCATTACAAGAATGATAATTGGATGTGATTCAACATTGAATCCGAGTTTATGATATAGCAATACTATTGTTG
>JAUVGT010000353.1 GCA_030593645.1 Deltaproteobacteria bacterium | reverse complement strand
ATGGCTAACAAGGCAGGCAGGATAACGCTCAAGCGGACTAGCGTTAGCGTGGCCAGACAGATAGTTAAACAGCTCATGATTGCAGAAAGATCAAACATGGTGCCCACCAACAGAACATATCAGGTTCTTTATCTTCAAAATTCCTTCAGCTATACATCTTTTTTCATGTTTGAGCGCAGGCATCATGGAAATCAGATGCTTGAGCGAGGTGGTCGGCGGTAAAGCCATGGGCAATTGTGCGGTATTTGGATATGGAATTGGTATTGGAACAGGTGACGGTGGCGCGGGTGTCAGACAGACATCCGGCATACCAAAATCCATCCCGCTTAAAGAACAATTAGCAAACATAAACAAACTCCTTTTACATTTTATCCCATGTGGATTCGTTCACCATCAATTTTAGTGTCTTTTTTACTGACCAGAACAGTATGTTTTGAATCCAGAGAAAATAACCCCTCGGCATTACGTGTCATCTGCCCCGCTGCAATCCGGTCGCTCCCTTTTGTCTGGCGGATAAAATTTTTCATCCTCTGAATACACTGTCCGGCTATTGTCGTGATTAACCGGCTGATCAAATTGACCGTTTTATACGAAGCCTGCAGATTTGTACCTTTTGCAGTAAGTTCCTCATAGTTAACCACTGCGTCCCGGCTTTTGTGAATGACTTGATCGGAATAACAACTAAGCTTTTCTCCTGCCGCAAGAGTTAATGATTTACCGACCACGCCAAGGGATCCTTCTTCAGCCAGCAGCGCAGCATCCGCAGGAAATGAGACGGTCATGTTCTGCTTTCCCGTGCGCTCAATAATAGCGAGAATATACTGTATCCCGGTTTCTGTTTTCGTACACAGGACAAGATCACCGGGTATGGGCTGTACCAGGCAACTGAAAGCAATTCGGGCTTCCTCGATACTTCCCCGGATATCGACAAGCGCCCTTCTGCCGGACATAGATACGATCCTGCCGTTTTGTAGGGACGATACTGACGGTTCCATCACGGGTACCGTATCTGTCGATTCATACATCATTTTTTCCTCCATTGTTCTGCTTTTAGTCGTTTTGTATCCGTGCTTTTTGCGAGCGATTTTGTTGAGCCTTTCCATTTTGTTTTTTCTGCTTTTACCTCATGCAGGTTTGCCTGAAACAACCGGGCATTTGTAAAATCAGTTTCCTTCAGCATGGCATGAGACAGGTCGGCATAAGCCAGATTCGTATTGGAAAAATCCGACTGTTGTGCGTCAATTTCTCCAAGTTGTGCCATGTCCAGGTTTGCCGACGAAAGATTCGATCCGGTCAGCTTTGCCTTCTGCAAACTCGCCTGTTTCATGTCGGCGTTTTGCATACGAACCCCGTTTAAATTTGCTTCATAGAAATTCGCCATTTCCAAACAGGCATTGTCGAACGTTGCCTTCTCAAGGTTTGCCTGCATAAAACCACCCTGTTTGAGCTGCGTCCCGGTAAAATCGCATTGGCTGAGATCGCATTCGGAAAACTGGCATTGACGCAGGTCCATTTTACTAAAGTCAACTTTGCTTAAGACAGCCTTGTGAAAAAAGCTTAACTGAATAGTAGAATTTGTAAAAAGATTACCCTCGAATTGGCTTTCAAAAAAGATCACCTTTTCCAGCTTGCTGTCCAAAAACGCGACTTTTTGCATAGCACACTCATAGAACACGGTATTCACAAACGCTGTTTCTTTAAATTGCGCTCGCGTAAGGTTCGATTCGGAAAATATTCCCGTATCCAGATCGGCATGAGAAAAAACAGCCCCGGTCATGTCGCATTCAATGAATTTTGTTAACAGAATTTTCACCTTTGAAAAAGAGGCCGCGCTGCATGTATTTGCGTAAAACAGCGCCTTTGTAAGATTCGCGCCGTCAAACCGCACATTCTTGAATGTACAGGTGTTAAAGGTCGTTTCCTTTACATTTGCACCGCTGAAATCACAATTGTTAAAGGTGACGTCGTTGAAAATACCACCGGAGATATCAATATTTGTGCAATCGAGGTCGGTATATTCCTCATCACAGATAATATCACCTGATTTTATCGATTGTGAAAGTTCTTCACCGGTCATTGCGGTTGCCATCCTTCTATAATTGTCGCGTCAAGATTGGAGTCGCGAAAATCAGTCTTATTCATAGTGGAGCGTAAAAAATCAACGGCATACAGGTTTGCACCGACAAATGACGCCTGTACCAGATATGCCTTTGCCATTGAGCCTTGCATCAGATTTATACCGTCGAGTATAGCCTCGGTTAGACAAGCTTTTCTGAATTGAGAATTGCATGCCTGTGCCAGGGTAAAATTTGCCTTTGTGAGATCTGCACTATTAAAATTAGCGTTTTCCATAATCGCTTTAGAAAAGTCAACAGAGGTCAATCCCATTCCCTGGAAATTGCATTTATTAAGTGTTGCTTCCTTAAATTGCACTGCTTTCATTTTAGATTTATCCGAATCCATGCCGGTGAAATTGGCCCCGGAAAGATCAGCGTGATTAAATCTGACCGTATCGCACCGAACATCCGCCCAGATGCTGCGGGTAAGTATGGCATGGGAAAAATCTACCTGTTCCAGATCGCAATCGAAAAACAGTGCGTTTTGAAGATTTGCATGTTCAAAAGATATCTCTTTCAGCGAAGATTCGATAAATTTCATGCCTGGCAAATGCGTTTCTTTAAATACCGCGTTATTAAAGATGACGTGTAAAGATTCCACACCCTCCAATACACTTTTGGTAAAATCAGCTCCGGTAAAATCCCCTTTTGACAATTTCGCATCCTTGAAGTTTGCCTGGGCAAAGCATGTCCGATGCGCGCAAACCGCACCAAGGTTGGTTTTCTGCAGATTTGCCCCGCAAAGGTCTGCGTCAGTAAGATTTGCCCGTGCCATTATGGCTTTGCTGAGATTGGCGTTTTTCAGACGTGTACCGGTAAAATTAACCTGTTCAAGGTATGCACCGCTCAAATCAACGCCATCCAGATTTTCTTCGCTCAGGTCTATACATGCCCAATCTCCTCCGGCAACAGATTCACCGTTTTTTACTATTTCAAGAAAACGATCCTTAACGGTTTTTTCCGGGTCTTTATGCGGTGAACTGCCGGTATCCATAAAGTGTGCGCCCATCATATAGACCGATTTAAAATCATTTTCAGCCTGCTTAAGTCCTTCATTCATATCCGGTATCGGTTCTGATGTCATCCCCTTTATTTTCTCCTGCAGCTCTTTTGTTACTTCACTTTCGGGACTTGATGACCGCATACCCTGAAGATGCTGCATCGCTCCCATGATCTCGTTGGAAAAAATACCGGACAGCCGGTCGGCATCAAAACGCGGCAGCGGAGCAGTGGCCGGCCCCTCCGGAACGGTGCTCATTTTGTCAAATGCTTCCTGTATCTCGGGAGCGGCATTCTCCGGGGCGCTCCCCTCCTTGCTATTCTTAGCCAGATTCAACTGTTCCTGGACCTTTTGTTTCATATCATCAACTTTTTGTTCAACCTGCTGCTGTTTTTTCTCCGTTGTCTTTTCAATAGCGGAAAAGATCTGTTCAATTTTATCGAATGAAAAGTTTTTCAGGGATATATTGTTTGGATCACCCGAGGTAAGCCCGGGGATAATTGATTCGAGCTTCTCGTTTAAAGCTTTCATATCAGGATCAGGTTTAACTTTGACCGGTTCCTTGAATATTTTATCAACATCAATCCAGGCTTCAGACGGAACATCTTTGGGCTCGGTCTTTACTTTTTCCATTTGCAGTTTGACATCATTCAATTTTTCATCAATCAGCGCCTGTGTCTTTTTCTGTTTCGCTTCCATATTTTCGACCCAGGCACTTTCCTCTGAATCTTCCAGGGCCATTTGCTGCAGAAGTTCCATGGCGCATTTTTCACCGGGTGGTATGAGATCTTCGGTGTTAAAATAATTGAGAAGACTGTCATCACTGTCCAATCGTCTGCTCAGCGCTTGTTGATAGTGCCGGAGTGACCGGGGTTCACGTGAACGGTCTTCATACGCGGCAAGAACGTTGCTAATCTGTTCCGCTTCGTCATCGCTAACTTCTTTACCGCCGCGCCAGATACAGAGTGCTAAAAGTTTTTCCGGGAAAAACCACAGGGTGTCCAGATTGAGCGGTAATTCCGTGAATTGCGGTGTATCATGGTCTATGGTGTGCTGCAGAAAACACCGGGCATGTAGATTGGGAAGCGTCCCTTGTATTAGCGGCATCTCCGGGTGCATATTGTGCAAGGTAAATGATTCATCACCCGTGAAGTATCCCTCAATCCACTGATCCTGCAATGCACACATAAAACAGTGCCAATCAAAATCTTCCGGATACCCGGGAAAATATTTTTTCATATAGGTGCTGTCATAGGTGCCCTGATATCGCATGCGCTGCGGTAATGAAGGATCGAGCGGGGCATATCCGGCAGGTTCCGGCTTGTCATTCGGTGAGGTTATCAGTTTTTTGGGATATTCAATACAGGGTAATTTTTTATCTTTATACCCCAGGCCACCCGGGTTCTTCCTGTACTCTTCACCGCCAAAAGCGTGCATGTAGTCAAGGGGCAGGCGGGTAATTGTTTTTGGTGCAGACGGTCCATTATGGCGCCATTGACGCGGCCCGAAAACAGTGAGTTTCTTTTCCAACTCTGCCAGCACAACACCAACTTCGCCACCGGTAACCGCTTCCGCTTTTTCCGAAAAGAAACTGCCTGATACGAGAAACTCGCCCTGGGGCTTCGGCATGCCCATATCAGGTAATGGTTTTTCTCCCATGCAAGCAAAGGCATCCTGAAGATAATTGCACTCCAAACCGGCTTCACCACTCTGAAGATGAATGCCCAGCGTTGCGGAGGCAATGAAATAGAACTTCCGGTTCTGTTCAAGTACCCGATGGTTAAATCCCAGTTGTAATGGTCTGAATACTTTCATACATTAATTTCCCGAAAATTCGAATCCCTGGCCGACCTTCAGTTTTTTTACCGCGATCTCAAGCTTATCGTCATGTATCTTCATGTCGCCTGATTGAATATCCAATTTCACCTGGTTGAGTAATATCTTCTGCAATTTACCGTTAAGAGCAGCTTCTTTATTAAATTCAGTCTTTGGCCCTTTTAACACAAATTTCATCTGATCCCAGTTCCACTCCGCTTTCCATGATGGGCAATACTCTATTTCCACTTTAAATCCAGCCCCCAGCTTTACATCCATTGCTAATCCCAAACTGCCTTCAAGGTTAATT
>JAUVGT010000332.1 GCA_030593645.1 Deltaproteobacteria bacterium | reverse complement strand
GAGCAAAGATGTATATGCGGTGACATCGTTAACGCGCTGCCCCTTGCGCAATCCAGCGTTTCCCAGCACCTAAAAGTCCTAAAAGACACGGGCTGGATTCAGGGAGAGATTGACGGGCCACGTGTCTGTTACTGCATTGTGACTGGGATACTCGAATATTATAATGATCTTTTAAAATCATCCCTTCTTGAAATTAATTAGATTATTCTCCAAACCCGGAGGTGATTATGAAAAAACCTGTTTCATCAACGAGGAGAACGGTTTTAAAAATTTTCACGGGGATTTTTCCCGCCTTATTTTTTTCATTGTTACCCCTTACCCGATCCGCCCATGCCGATAAAACGGAGACAAAAATATTCAGCGTAAAACTGCCGGATCCGGTCATTGATGGACGCATCTCTTTAGAATATACAATTCAAAATCGCCGAACCATACGCCGGTTCAGTCCGAAAGGCCTGACACTGCAGCAATTATCTCAGCTGCTCTGGGCGGCTCAGGGCATTACAGACGATAATGGTTTTAAAAGGGCCGCTCCTTCAGGGGGTGCTTTATACCCGTCAGATGTGTATATTGCTGCCGGTAATCACAGTATAAAAGGCCTTGATCCCGGTGTATATCATTATGAACCATTGGATCATGCCGCATCTCTAATATTAAAAGGGGATATCAGAGCGGCCCTGGCAAAAGCCGCTCTTGGTCAGATGTGGATGGCCGTGGCGCCCTTAAACTTTATCATCACAGCTGAATACAAGCGCTCCACAGTTAAATATGGAAAAAGAGGAATTCAATATGCCATGATCGAAGCCGGCCACATCGGCCAGAATATATTTCTCCAGGCCGGGGCATTGAAACTTAGAGCCGGTATCGTCGGAGCGTTTTATACTAAAAAAGTGCACCGGGTTACTGGAATTCAATCGGCCCATACCCCGCTATTAATTATGCCCGTCGGGGTTAAGGCGTAAATGAATTCCATCTTTCTTTAATAGTTATTCGATCAGTTTTAGAATTGTTTTTGAACAGTATTCCCCTACATCGGCAAGACCATCTACCGGTAGAAATAACCGTGCATTGTTTGAGTATAAGCACGTTACAGAAGCCGGGAAATCGTCATCCGATTCATAAAAAATATAGCACAGCGCGATTTTCGGCAGGGGATAAACGATAAAGGAAAAATCCCCTCCTGACCCATCAGGAGTTTCCTCCCCCTTAAGTGTTTCGATGATTATTTGGACCGACTCTTTGATTTTGTCCACATGAGGAACAAGCAGTTGTTCAGTATGTGTCGTAAAGGCTCCCACATAGGGCATACTGTCTGGAAACTCCTTGAACGCTTTTAACGGTTCGGGAACGCATACATCCGGACGGGCATTCAAGGCATAAAGAGATATTAAAATACCAAACACGGAAGAGTGTTCTTTATCACCAAGAGTAATCCCTTTTGGTTCAATCAAACATTTCTCCCCAAATGCGTCAAAAACAAACCGTTCTACTTCCTGCTCGCCTGGAAGATTTTTTGATAGATCTTTCGGTAAATTACCGTATAGTTGATTAAGATTGTCCTGAACAATTTTTGCATAATTGTCTGTCATTTCTCATGTCCAATATTCTATACAGATAGGATTCTCTCCTTTTTACAGTCCTTTAAGCAATTGATTTTTTACCTCTTTTTGTTCTGCTTCAAGCAGCTTTACATTCTTTTTATCCCCGACCGCTTTATAGATATCCAATAATTGCTCAATGGTCTGTAAAAAATCCGGGGTTTGGCTCTTTTTATAAAGGACTTTTGCTTTATCATAAGCCTCTTTTGCATATTTGAATGACATTTTCAGTTCATTTTTATTCAAGTAAATAATCCCCAGTTCACTCAGTATGGTGATCTCATCATTATTGGAAAGGGCATTTACCATCTTCAATGCCTGTTCAAGATAGGGAATGGCACTCGTATAGCTGCCCCGCATAGAGTAATAGATTCCGGCATCCATATAGGCCCGGTAGAGTGGAAAAGCCTTGTTTGCTGGTAAAGCTTCTCTAATAGAAATGACGTGAAGAAACAGCTGATCAGCCATACTTTTTTCACCTTTATGGTAAAAAAGGGCTGTGGCCAGGCTGCTATAGTTTTTCGTTATTCTTGGGTCTTTGGTTCCGTATAGTTTAACTCTGATTCGTTTCGCTTCTTCATAATGACTGATGGCTTTTTTAAACCCCATCATATAAAACCGATGGTAATCTCCCAGTGCATCATGGGCAGATGCCTCCTCTTCACTCTCTTTTGTGTAAAGCTTTTCCTTTATTTTCAAAATAGATTGTAAATACCTTTGGGCCAAAGGAGCATGGCAGAGTTTGTACAATGAAGAGAGATTTTGAAGTGTCAAAGCAATTTCATCATGAAACGGAGTTTTATAAACCCGGGTTTTTATCCATTCAGCTTCTTCATATTGGGCGGCAAAGTTGCAGATCTTATCTGACTCCTCTTCATCAAGCGCATCAAGACGATCAAGCAGCTGTGCCTTTTTCAGGATACTTTCGGCTCTGAGATCCAGGCGTTTTGCATCTGATATCTTTTCATTGGCCTGGCTCGATTGGGGCATGACCGTGACAGATATCATGAACGCCAGCACCAGGATAACCAGCCGGGTTGTACAGTAACTGTACCGGCATCGTTCCATATTACTTCTCCTTTTTATTCGTTGCCATAAACTGGGTAAATCACACACGGAAGTCTTCATTCTTCACCGCCTACCACATTCTGTCAAGGATGAAAACCCGGTCCCGTTTTCTTTTCATCTTGGCACGATAATGCCGTTGTTATGCGATTCATTATTGTTTTTTTAATGGTATTTTACTTAAGCGGGTTACCCCACAACCACTCAACTATTTCTGCTGTGATGGAATTTTTTTTCCAGTGGTCTCCGAATTTATAAAGTTTATCCCAGAGTGATTGTGAGTTGTCTGCTTCTATCTCAATTGGTTCTGACTGTTTATCTGTTTCAGGTAACAGAGTGATAAGTATATCAGCGATACCGCTACCTTCGTATTCTGCATAAATTTCACGTAGCGCCCACCAGTGGCATGCATGACAGTGCAACCTGCTTGTATCTACATCCGGAATCAGACCTTGTTTTATAAATGCCAGGCCGCATGCGGTTGGGTCCGTTGATTTCAGTATAAGAGGTGTTTTGCATTGCGGACATACGGAGATATGTCGTGGTTGAATGCTAAAGTATTCATGCAATTCATAACAAACTGTTTTTAGTTTCATATTTCCTTAGAAGAGCATCAAAAAACACTGTCATGATGATATTCGCTACTTATATAGTGCAAGTAAGATTCCAACGATTGATAAAACTAAACCACCGGCAAGTATTCCAAAAATACCCTTTGCTACACCCGGTATTATCACAGAATCAGCCGGTTTATCTGGATTATAATATACCTTAACAGAAGAATTAACTGGATATTTATCAAGTTCTTTTTGTGCTTGTTTGGTTGATGAATAAGATGACACAATAGTTTTTATTCGGTCTCCTTCAAATTGATTATCATTTATACTATATAAGTATTTTATTGTTGGTGACCAGGAATTACTGCCAGAACTCGTACCTGAATTTATAACTTCGCCTTTTATAATTTTCCCTGTTGTTGATGCCCAGTTTTTTGTTGATAAAGCACGTAAAAATAAATAAATCCAAACACCAATCATTCCGATCCCGGTTATAATAAGTATTCCACCAAAGAACTGTTCCATTTTAATTCTCCAATTATTTCTTACGTTTTCAGTTTACTGCTATAGAGCTTCATAAATTTCAATGCAAATAACGCCTTTTATCAGCTAACCAGCGAAAGCCGGAGAGTATAAGTGACAGGTCAACTATACTTTTAGGAAAAAATCACTATTTACCTGTCACTAATTCCTAATTTTTTACATGGGCATCAATCTTTAAGTTTTAATAAAAACGGAACGGCCAGAATCCCTGCCAGGGCAGAAATAATAAACATCATTTCAAGGCCCGCAAAATCACCGATCACCCCAACCACTGTCACGGCAAGGGCGCGGAAGGAAAAGGATATCATCATAAACAGACCATTGGCGGATGCCGGATTTTCTTTTGCATGATCCTGGATAATAGCCAGCATTACCGGTGTGGTAGACAGTACAGTAAACCCTGTAACAATAAGCATTAAAACCTGAAAAATACCGGTGGTCATGATGAACCCGAAAATGGCTGCCGGTGCAGTCACAAGGGCCCAGAACAGAACCCGCTGTCTGCCCATCCAGTCGCTCAATGTGCCTGAACTTATCACCCCTGCCACACCAAAGGCTTCATACAATGTCAGGGCAGCTCCTCCATACCAGAGGCTTCCGGTTTTGTTTGCAATATATACGGTCAGAAAGATCCCCATGGATGCATGCATGAACGCCCTTGCAGCTAAAATACCGGACAATGGTATCATAACATGCCTGATTTCCCTGAAAGTGGCTTTTAAAGACCCGTTTTTCCTTAATTTTTCTTTTTTTTCACTTTTCTCAAGAAAAAAATAAAGAAAAACAGAGGTCATAACAGCAAAAATAAATACCGGATAGAATCCCTCAAAACCGAGGATTGCGACCATTCCTACGGCTATCATGGGCCCCAGTGTTCTGGACAGTTCACCGCCGGTCATGAACATGCTCATACCCCTGCCCTTTCGGTCCCCGGATAATTGTGCCACCATGACCGGTGCAGGTACATGATAAAACGACACGCTGACTCCTGCAATGGTCAACAGTACCAGCAGCATCCAGTATGAAGGAGCAAGACCGATAAAACTCATGGGAATGGCCGTAATGGTAGGGGCCAGAATGACCAGCCACCGGGCAAGACCTTTTGAATCCGCAAACAGACCAATAAACGGATTTAATAAAGCCGGAATTTGCATCACAGTGGACAAAAATCCTGCCTGACCCAGTGTCAATGACAGTTTATCAATGATCAACGGCATCAGCGGAGCCAGAAAACTGGTATACACATCATGGACAAAATGAGAAAATGCAATCAGAGCCACTTTGCCGGTTTGAAAGTTATTTTTTTTCATCCCGGCACTATTATCAAATTTTACATAAAATGTAAAAACTTTTGATGAATATAGATACAAATAAGAATATAATAGCTGTGACAATTCCAGGGCATGCTTTTAAATTGTTATTGATGTAATTCTGTATGAATTCGTTCAGAAAGAAATATTTTTAACAAGGATTGGTAAGGAACGTCATGTTTATTTGCAAGCACTTTCAATTCTTCTATCATCGACTCAGGAAGACGAATAGATATTTTCCGGGTTGAAGGCTTCAGCTTAGGTAAAACAACCTCCTTTGCATCTGACCAATCAATATATTCTGATGAATCATTTTTTTGCCAGAATTGACGTTCTTCGGGAATTTCTTGGGGACGTCCATGTTTTATATGCATTATTTGCTAACTAATTTATATTTATGCTCTTTTGCCAAAATCGCTCCTCTGGAAGATGATCGACTTACAGCAGATTGACACATTCTCAGTTTTTTTGCAATCTCAACCGTTTTCATCTCAATTTCTCTAT
>JAUVGT010000006.1 GCA_030593645.1 Deltaproteobacteria bacterium | reverse complement strand
CATATACCTGATATCAATGCGGATTCAAACATGTCGCCTGAAATACGTGTGTCTTTGCCTATGACTATTTCTGTATTATTTGTATCATTCTTTACCGCAAGTGCTACAGCCCTTCCAATATTTAGAGCTGTTTCAGAAGTCATCGGATATCTGTTGGTCAACCCTCTGATTCCATCTGTGCCGAATAATTTACCCATTCATTCCTGTACCCTTTATTATTATTTCAAATCCTGAACATTTTTTGTAATACCATCAACTATACTCTGGAGCCATTCTGATCCCATGCTGCTCTCATTTTTTGAAAGACCTTTAACGACTTTGATGTAGTCTTTACCTGATATTTTTATTTTTGATTGGATTGTTTCGATAAAGCTGTCACGGATCTTTGTATTTCCATATTTATTTTCCAGTTTGAATAGTCCGGAAATATCATTCCAGCATCTATTTCGTTCATCGTTTTTATTTTTTACTTTATTACCAAAATCCCTGAGCTTTTTTAGCCGTTCAGAAATTCCCATGTTCACTTTTTCGACTAACGCGTTATGGAGTTCCCCGGGAAATCTTTTAGATATAAACAGAACACGAATCTGTTCATACCATTTCAATAACGCGTATAAGTTTGCGATATAATAGATGTTATTATTAATAATTCGCTTTACATTTTGATATATTCCAGGAGTGTAAGTTGTATTGATCCTTTTTGATATTCCATCAACAATCAGACGATTCGGTCTTAATTCATCTTTTCGATTAATCGTACCGGCACCGATAATTGTTCCATATGATAAACGACAGGGTCCCACAAGACCGCCCTGCCCTCCCAGAAATATCGGATTTTGATTCATCATCACTCCGCTTGTCACATCACCGACCATGGATGGTGTTGCTTTGTCCTGGTTTGGAGTGAAATTAAAGTGAATATAGGAGCTTCCCACTTCACTGTGATCTTTTTTACCGGTTCCTCCCGCCATAAAACAATCACAAAAATTAATCAGGCTCCCAAGGGTCACAAAAGGAAAGAGAATGGTCTGCTTCAAACCCACTGTATGGGCACAACTGGCTTCTTCTTCAAGGATCGTACCTTCCCTGACATGTGATCCGGAACCCATTTTTGACTTTTCAAGGAATACGGCTTCTTTAAAATATCCGCCCTTAAGTTCCACATGAGGTCCGAGCTGGCAGTTTTCAAGTGTAACCGGGGCTTCATACCCCAAAATCGAACCTTGAAGGATCAGCGTGGTGCTGCCAAAAATTTTGCTTCCTGCATGGATGGTTACATTTTCACCGGAAATTCTGCTGATATCAACTTCCTTACCGATTTCAACACATCCCGGATTAGGAATAGTGACACCTTTTTCAATCAGCATCTTAACGGATTCAATACTCATGTTTTTCATCAGAATCATCTTTCAGGAGATACGATCTCACAGTTCGATTTATCTATTTACGAGTAGAATCAACATTCCGTTCGGGTTGATATTCAGGTATAATTTTATTTAATATCGTTTTAATCATTTCAGAATTTTGATCATCCGCAAGCGATTCAAGCTGCTCAATTTTACCATTCATGATAGTTAAATTCTGTTCCTTACCTTTGAGTACCAAAATTTTGTCATGGTTTGTCGGCACAATATTTTCACCCTCAGTGATCAATTCTTCAAAGAGTTTTTCACCGGGTCTTAATCCTGTATATTCGATCTTAATATCAATATCCGGCTCAAATCCGGATAAACGAATCAGGTCTCTGGCCATATCATCTATTTTAATGGAAGTTCCCATTTTCAGAATGAATATCTCACCCCCATTGCCCATCGCACCTGCTTGTAATATGAGCTGACATGCTTCAGGAATCATCATAAAGAATCGAGTGACATCAGGATGAGTTACAGTGACCGGACCGCCCTTTGCGATCTGTTTTTTAAATAGCGGAACCACACTCCCTGCGCTTCCAACCACATTCCCAAAACGCACGATCATAAACTGTGTTTCTGTTTCATTATTACCATTCTGGTTTTGGCTCAGCAGTTCAGCAACTCGTTTCGAAGCGCCCATAACATTGGTTGGTTTTACTGCTTTGTCTGTTGAAACCAGTACAAACCTTTTAACCTTACATCGATTTGATATTTCAATTAAGTTCCTTGTACCGGTGATATTGTTTTTAATTGCTTTCCATGGCTGCAGTTCCAGCATGGGGACATGCTTATATGCCGCCGCGTGAAAAACCACCTGGGGTTTGAACGCATCAAAGGCTTTTTCAAGCTGATGCATGTCCCGAATATCGGCCAAATGGGATACGATTTCAATATCATTATAATTTTGTTTTAGATCCAGGGAAAGGTCATAGAGTGCGCTTTCCGCCCTTTCATACAACACCAGTTTTTCAGGCTGAAACCGGCATATCTGTCTGCAGAGTTCAGATCCAATAGAACCTCCTGCCCCTGTAACCAGTATGATCTGTCCTTTCAGGTATGAGCCGATTTTTTCTTCATCAAGTTTTACAAGTTCCCGCCCCAGCAGATCGCGGTAAGCCACTTCTCTGATTGAGTTAACAGAGACTCTTCCATCTAAAAGTTCGCCATAACCCGGTATGGTTTTAAACCTGATCCTGCTTTTTTTACAATTTTCGATAATTCTTCTCATTTGCTGAGAAGAAGCAGATGGGATGGCAATTAACACCTCTTCCGCATGAACTGATTTGACAGCATAATTCAAACCACTGATATCCGACAACACAGGTATACCATGTATTTTCCTTCCCATTTTTACCGGATTGTCATCAATAAATCCGACAACATTATAAGGCAGTTTCAAATTATCGCGGATTTCACGATATATCTTTTCGCCGCAATCACCGGCACCGATGATCAGAAGGTTTTTGCTGTTTGTTCTTTTCCTGGCTAATACTCCGAAAATAGCTTTCAGTGTATTTTTCCAGGGATTACCTTCAATGCTTTGTTCATAAATAACCCGGACACTTATCCTGAAGCCGGCAATAAATATAAATGTAAAAAAGAAATCCATCAGGAAAATGGATCGGGAAAATCCTTTAAATCGATTTGTAAATAAAAGAAATGAAATAATAATCAATGAGCTGATAAAGGCCGCTTTTGACACATTGAACATGTCATTGATACTGGTATACCGCCACATCCCGCGGTAGAGATCAAAAAAATAAAAACAAATTAATTTAGTTATCAAAACCAGTGGTAATGCCTTATACAGTGATCGCCAGAAATCATCCGGAATGTTAAAATCGAAACGCACAAAATGGGACAAATAGAAGGCTAATGATAACAATAGGATATCAACCCCAAGCACCACAAAGAAATTTTTATAGAATAATCTGGTTTTCATTTATTCGTATTATCAGTCCTGTAAAGGTTAATGCTGAACGCCATGACTGTGTATCACATTGAAAAGAGTCAGAAACAAAATCCTGAGATCAAAAAAAAATGACCTGTGTTTCAGATAGTATTCATCCATGTCGACTTTAACGGGAATCGGCAGTTCATCTCTGCCGTTAATCTGGGCCCACCCTGTGATACCGGGTACTATTTTATGAATATCTTTCCGGGTTCTTAATTCGATCAAATCTTCCTGGTTAAACAAAGCCGGTCTCGGACCCACAAAACTCATGTCACCTTTTAATACGCTGAAAATCTGGGGTAATTCATCAAGGCTTAGTTTACGTAATATTTTACCCGTGGTTGAATAGTAATGATCAGGATTGGTTAAAAGGTGAGTGGGTAAAGCCGGTGTATCAGTTTTCATCGTCCGATACTTGGGCATTTTAAATAGTTTATTATTGATTCCCACGCGGTCAGACCAGTATACCACAGGGCCCCTTGATGATAATTTAATCAACAGAGCAATCAGCAACATGGGGAGAGCTAAAACAACCAGTGTTATGATTCCCAGTATAGTATCAAAAATTCGCTTCATTTTTTATATGCATGCAAATACCAATCTGCAGTCTGGCTTAAACCCTGTTGCAATGAATATGGAGGTTTCCAGTCTAATACCTCTTGAATCCCTGTGCTGTCAACCCTAAGTGTGCCCAGCAGACGATCAATCGCATCTGACTTACCGATTGGTTTCCCCGTTAAGCGAAGCAGGGATAACGGAAACCGGAACAACCTGGCTTGTTTTCCAAGACTTGACGCGATTTTTCGGATTAGTTCCGGTGTTGCCACATCCTCCTGGTCACTGACTAAAAATGTCTGTTCCGATGCTTTGGGATGCGTGATACAGGTGATGATCGCATCGATCAGATTATCCAGAAAAATAAGGCTTCTTAAATTATTTACATTGGCAAGAGGTAAAGGAATCCCTTTATCAACAATTTTAAAGAGACTTAAAAAATTTGCCCTCACGCCCGGACCATAAACCAGCGGTGGCCTGAGAATCACTGTATTTAGATTGTATTTTTTGCAAATGTTCCGCAATTCCTTTTCAGCTTCCCATTTGCTGACCGCATAAGGATCGATGGGTGATGGAGTGTCTCTGGATGAATACGGTTCATCTCTCCCCTCCCCGTTCACTTTTATGGTACTCATAAATATAAAACGCTTCACACCTGCTTGTGCCGCTGAATAAGCAAGTTGTCTGGTACCGGCAGTATTTGTTTTTCGATATTCAGCCAAAGCTTCACCGTTGGTGTCATTCATAATATGTACACGGGCTGCTAAATGGATAACCGCATCAACCCCGCTCAAGGCATCAGACCATTTTGTGCTTGAATCAATAGAGTTGACATAAAACGGCTGAACATTTTTTTGAACGTTTGATTTTTCATTCTTTTGTCTGAATACGCCTCGAACCTGCCAACCCTGATCAAGGATTTTTAAACATAATGCATTGCCGATAAAACCACTGGCTCCTGTGACCAGAATTTTCACGATATTGAATTATCCATATTATGATATAGTAACTCCTGATACAATGCCAAGGTTTGCTTTACAATGATCTCTTCAGAAAATTCTTTTTTAACTATTTTTCGTCCCTTTTTACCAAAATGTTCCCTTAGGTTTCTGCTTTTAAGAAGTTTTTTAATCGCGTCTGCCATGGCACTGATATCCTTGAAAGGAACAAGATACCCATTTTCGTTGTTCCTGACAATCTCCCTGCAGCCGGGCACATCGTATGTTACCATTGGAAGTTCTGCTGAGGCTGCCTCAATTAAAAATTTTGGAATCCCTTCCCCATAAGCAGTCGGCAATACAGCGATTGAACTCTGTTTGAATGTAGATGGCATGTTATCAATGTGCCCCCACCATTCAACAGTCTTTTCTTTGTTCCACTTCAGGAGCTGTTTTTTTGATACTGCTGCGGGATTCATCTCATCGGGTTTGCCGACTAATACCATCCTAACATTCACTTTTTCCTGCTTTAATCGTTTTGAAAGTTCTGCAAAATCCCCAACGCCCTTCGACCAAAGCATGCGACTCGCCATAAGTACGATGGGTTTTTCTTCATTTTTTTCACCGGAAGAATATTGCTGTGTATCTACACCCGACCCCTTGATCAGACAAGCCTGTTGATGAGTAATCATATTTTTTTCTATTAATGAATCTAAATCTTCAGGATTCTGAAATATCACACGCATATTTCTGGGCGAAAGGATAGATTTCAGAGATAAACGTATCAAAAGTTTTAAAATGATCGATTTGAAACCGGTTGCCGCATTGATTTCTCCAAGACCCGCAAGGGCATTGACGACCTTTTGAACACCAGAAATACGTGCGACCCATGAACCGTAGATAACAGGTTTCAAAGCGACATGATGCACAATATCTGGTTTTTCTTTGATATATATTCGTATCAGTGAAATTAAAGTGATCATATCATGGATGGGATTGAGGCTGCTTCTGTTGATATGGATGGGGAATAATTTGATTCCGGTTTTTTTTATTCTGTCAGCATGTTTGTTTACCCTGGTTATCAACCCAACGTTCATTCCGCTTTTCAGGCATGCCTTTGCAATAGGAAGCCGATGGGACCAGAAGTACCAGTCTTCAGTAACAAAATAGATAATTTTTTTCATTCGGGCAGCGGGTTTATCCATTCACGGTCATTGATCGATACAAGGTTTCATATTGTTTAACAATGTTTTCTAAGGAATATTCCGAATTGATTCTCTCTCTTGCTTTTTTTCCCATTGTCTGGCGGGCTTCAGGTGTCAGATCGATTAATTCAATGATCGCTTTGGCCAGGGCTCCCGGATTTCTCGGTGGGACAACTTTTCCATTCCCTCCCACAATTCGGGCGGAATCTCCCACATCCGTCACTACGCATGGAACTTCACAGGACATGGCTTCTCCAATGACATTGGGAAATCCTTCTCCGAACGCAGAAGAGAGAACAATGATATCCATGGCCCCGATAATTCTGGAAATATCCCCGCGGCGTCCCAGAAGATGAACAAAAGGTCCTATTTCTAATTCCCGCATTATATTAATCAGTTCTGCATTTTTGGAATCGACTGAATCTCCACAAAGAATAAAGTTGCAGTTTCGATGGGTGTGTGTAATCCGATTAATTGCTTTTAAAAATGTGGAATGATCTTTTTTGGGATCATATCTGGCAATCAAGCCAATGCACAATGCTTTTTCCTCCAGCTTCAATTCCCTGCGTAATTCGATTTTAGCCGCTTCACTGGATTTAAATTGTGACAGATCAAATCCATTGGGTATGACCTGGAAGCGTTTGGGACGATATCCCATTTTAAGATGATCCGCCCTTGCAGTATATGAATTGGTAATCGTGACCTGAGAAAAACGGGATAATAATTTGCATAATATGACAGCCCATCGTGTAAAAAAGTGGTAATGGGTTAGCTCCATACTTGAGCACCGGATATTCCAAATTACCTTGCCTGTGCGGGTAATTTTTGAAGTTAAAAACCCTAAAAGATCGGAATGGTACATCCAGGTTTGAATCAAATCTGGTTTGAACTCGTTAATCATTCCTGTTAACTTGAATATGGCCATCGGAGAAAAAAAACCACGATCTAATCCCAGGTGATCCACTTGAATATTGATTGACTCAATTTTGTTCCCGATCGGACCGGGAGGTATCAGACTGACAACCCTGCTTTTAAATACTTCTTTATTCATACCGGAAAGAAGTTTATACAGCATCATTTCCGCCCCACCGGTATTCAGTGATGAGATGAGATGTAGTATTCGAGTCATTTTTTATTGAGGGATTGACACTGAAAAACTTTGATTATTTCACGTAAATTTCGAGTGATTCGATAATATTTAATTTGTTTAATACACGATAATAAGTTCATTACCATCGGTAGAAGCCTCATTACTGAAAGAATATTAATAATATTGAGTTTAATATATACAGATAGCTTTCGCTTCATTCGATATGCTTTGATCGCATGTTCAAAGGCTGCTTTTCCCATTCGGTTAAACATATACACAAAAGTTAATGCATAATGATTAAAAAACTGAATTTCAGATTCATATTTTTGATACAGATCCGGAAATAACTGTTTTTTTGTTTGAATAATCCTGCTCCGGCCTTCCAATTTTTTATGTAAATTCATGGATATCTTATTTTGATGGTCCCGATAAAATAGCAATGGTTCAGGAATACAATAAAATTGTACCCCTGATTTTAAAAGCCGAAGTGCCAAATCATGATCCTGAGCGGAAGGCATGTTATGATCAAATCCATTGACCTTTTCAAATGCAAGTTTTTTAATTAAAAATGATGACGTGGAACCGGTCGCAGAGTAAATGATTAAATTTTTTTGAAATAGATCGGCATTTTTGGAAAAATGATGACTCAGGATTTTTCGATCACAGACTCTGTATTTTGAATCGAAAATATAATGATTATGATATACAAATTCAATTTCATGATGGTGCTTAATATACTCAACCTGTTTTTCAAGTTTACATGGCACCCAAATATCATCATCATCCAGAAAGGCGATCCAATCATAGTGTGATTTAGATACAGCAAAGTTTCTTGCGGCTGCAGCCCCGGAATGATGCTCCAGATGATATATCCGGACGGGTATCCCGTTTATCATATCTGGAATTTGATCATTACCCCGATCACCATCATAAACGATAATGACTTCTGTTTCCTTATAAGTCTGGTGCACTGCGGACAACAAGGCCTGCCTTAAATATTCCTGACGTTTAAAAGTAGGAATAATAATACTGATGGTAATTTTATCCATCAGTTATCAATCAGCGTTTTCTGAATGAATGTTTCATATTTTTTTGCTGCAATTCGAATATTGATTTTTTTTTCAGCCCGGAACCTTGCCTTCCTCTTTTCATCCGGCAATTGATCCATAATTTCGTAAAAAACCTCTTCGTACCTGCTGATGGGAATGGCAGGTGTTTTACTGATTACCTGCATGGGACGATATTTCAGTTCCAGATCTTCACGAATGGTCCATCCCGCATTTTCCTCTCCAACAAGTTCTGAAGCGCCGCTTTCCAATGGTGTGATCACAGGTAACCCGCTGGCAAGACCTTCACATACCACATTGGGACATGGATCAAAAATGCACATGGATAACTGAATGTCTGCCCCGGCATAAAACCCAGGCAGTTCCTGAGGCTCCATCCTTCCATGCAAAGTACACCGGGATAGATCTATCCCTGCTAAGGATTGTTGAACCAGCGAATCAAAATCCCCAAGAATATGTAATCGGATATCAGGATATTCTTTACTGAGACGGCTGATCAATTTGATTGCTTCTCCCAGCCTTTTATGTAGACGATATACCGAAGATGATATAATCACTGCGGGGTATCCTTCCAATGAACACCCTTCGCGCGGATAGAACTCATCAATATCCGCTCCATTATAAATGATGGTATCCGGGACCCTTCCCTCTTGGTATTTTAGGAACTTTTTATGCATGGCCTTACTGATCTGGCTTTGAAATACAACGGCATCTGCCCGTCGGGTTAAGCGCAGAGCTCCACGGTTGAAAAAACGGTTCAGCAGAATGCTCATGGGTTTTATCTGAAATGGGATTAAATATAGCCAGAATGTATATGGCAACAGCCATGGTCTTCGCTGTTTCACCAAACCCAGAAAATTAAGCCCTGAAAATTCAAAATAGTATGTGCCATCCATCCTGGCAATCACCTTGTCCGGCGCTTGTTTTTCCATTTCAGCGATATGCGTTAAAGATGGATTGCAAATATACACATCGTCAGGAATAGTTGCATATTTTTTCAGTCTGTGTAAAAAAATTTCCGGGCCTTTTGCAGGCGTATGTTTATCCATCATTTTGATAGCGATTCTATTAATCTTTCATGGCGATCGGTAAGTTCTTTTTTAAACGTTTTAATTGTTCTTTGGCGTTCGAATTTTTGCATTTCCTGTGTTGAGATTGAAAAACCGGTATCAATAGAATCAAGTTTTTTATGTATTTTTTCTATGGAAGCCAAAAGATGATTTAAGGGCATCTGGTTGTTCAAAAGGTTATTTAGAATACTTTTATATCTATCATAAAGAATTTTGTTTTCTTTAATAAAATAATCAATGGGATCCGCGCAGGCATAAAGCAATTCATCATTCAGGTGTTTTTCTGGATGCGCCGGTGGAGCCATAATCCCATCATAATCCCATGCCATTAATTTAAGAATTCCATAAGCATTTTTTTGAAGCCGAGTTTCATATCCGTAATATTCTTTTTGGCTGTCACTGTTCCTGACCATCGAATTAAAAGCCAACCATTGAAGATACAAGTCTAAGTCCAGTATTTTTTCATACTCATTCTGTCGGGCTTTATTATCTCTTATAGTATGTGCCGCTTCAAACCTTCTTAAAAGAGCGAGCGCATCAGGCTGTGTTCCCTGATATTTGATATCCCATAAAACTCCACCCCGACTAATTGACACAGCATCAGGATTAATCCGTCGAATAGCATCAACAGGTCTTTCTATCATCAAGTAGAGTCCCTGCGGGTCTCCATTAACAAAAACGGCTGCATATTCAAAAAAACATGGGAAAAGATCCAGTTGTTTCAGGAGTGTATAAGAAAAATACATTCGAAACATTCCCTTGTCTTGAGCCATGCTTAAAAGATAGAATTTTTTCATTTTAATGTTCTCATTGATACGGATGGCTCGAAACAGATTCAGCCGATAACTTTTTTTAACATTAAAAGAGTAGAACTGCCCCGTAGTTTTAGAGTTGCCCGTTGCTTTGGATGACCGTCAAACCCAAATTGAATATCATATATTCTGTCCTTTTGAGGTGTCTTTGATTTAATCGTCTTTAAAAATATATATTCTTCACGATCAATAGTAATATCGACACGAATACCAGGACTGATATGAATTGCTTTTTTTTCATTGTGAGTATTTACTTCATTTGAATTTAAAAAATTTTTGATCGTCCGTTTCAACTTGGTATCCTTAATATAGCCAAGCTCTGAATATGGATTTAAACGATAGTCCGGCATAATCGATACAAATCTGTGAAAAAATATCATTAAAACAAGACATACTAACGGTATTCCTGCCAAGATACAGTATTTTATAAACGGTTTCATCTTTTCCTTCAATTCCGTCAGTGATTGTCTGGTAAATAAGGTCTAATTATACGGTTTCGTAATCCGCCGTAGGCGGACCAAATTCAAGGCGTGCGAATTTCGTAATTATGAAGCGTACTTATCGGACCCGCCCTGTTGAATCTGTCTTTTTATTTAACAGGGGAGTTGAATGATTGCGAAATGCAGCACAACGCAGAAGTTGGACCTTTTCACGAAACCGTCAAAATTAGGCTTTTTAAAAATCGCCACTTACTCAAGAAAAGATATGCGCGTACCAGTCGACAAACCTAACTTCTCACAACACAAAACATATTTCGAACATCTGGTTAATCGAAGGCGCAATGGATACAATATTTTGGGTATCTGTTCTTCATGATTCAAGGGTGATTTTACTTCAAGAATGACTAGATCGTTTAGAGGAATTTTAAAATTTCGAAAGGGTAAAAGTTTGCCGACCTGATTGTAGCATGAAACATGGTAATCAAGTGTCAACCTGACCAAACTATTTATTACCATTTAATGCTTGCGTTTATATTCGATAAGCACAATGGGATTCGGACGCAGCATTATGGATTCGACATATTCATGAGGAAGTATCCGACCCAATAAGAATAACAATCTTTCGTACGGCATGTCTTTCAAATCTTCCTTGATATCAACACTCATCCTGTCTTTTCGTATCATCTGGCCATTTCGTCTTTTGATTTCAAAATAGAATGTTTTTACAGGAAACTCACTGTCATACCATCGGATGCGCAACTTTGTACGTATACTGTACCCGTCATAATTTGCGCGGCATGAAGCCATGCTTAGATCATCAAAATAAATACTGTTGACTGTTGATTCTTCATCCGTATCTTTTGGTTTCATGTGAATCAATTAGAAGAAACTTCTACAATAGTGTATTAAGGTTAACATATGATACATTACAATGAGGCAGTTTTTTATTGAGTTCTTCCATAAAATCGATAATACTATCAGAATCCTCCGGCCTGACAATTAATCGTAACTGCACTTGAGCATTATCATGATCTATCCGCTGTATTTCTTTGTCACCCATTATTTCTTTTATTGTCGATGACATCTTGCCCTGGTTATCATCATCATAGAAATATTTAGACTGACCTGAAATGGTTAAGAACAGATTGTGTGATTGAATTCGTTTTGAAAAAATATCTTTTATAATTACAAAGCACGTAAATCCGAACAACCCCATTACGGCTACAATGCGAAAATCAGCCCCAAGAGCTAAACCCAACGCGATACAGAAAAACAAATAGATCAGTTACTCAGGCTCCTTTATTGCTGCGCGAAAACGAACAATAGACAACGCACCCACAAGCCCCAGTGAAAGTGCCAATGAAGATTTTACAACAAAAATAACAATGATGACTGTAACAGTCAGCAATGGAAACAGGTTTGAAAACGCATCACGATTTGATACTGTTTTACTGAAACGTTTATATAACGCCCGTACAAACAGGGCCATAAGGCCGCCTATGATGATATTAATCAGAAGCTGCAGCGCTACTCCGGGTTCCGGCCCAAGTCCCAGCGCATTTTTTAATTCTCTGAGCCAGTCAATGATAGAAAATAGCATATACTGAAATCTCCCTCGTCTTTTTCCTCATTATTCCGTCATTCCAATATTCCATTATTATTTCTACTCCTTATGGTTTTTATTCCATCTAAAAGTCAACCACGGGGGAATGTCCCCCACACCGTTTGTTTGTCATCAATACCTGAAATATTAATATTGTCTGTTTAATCATTTTTTGATATGAACCTGCTATTAATTGTTTTAATATTGTACCAGAGGCGTATGTATGAAAGGCATTTTAGCTGTAATATTAATATGTGCTGCAGTAATTGCGGTATTGATCGGAACTCTTCTTTTACCAAATGGCTGGAGACAGGATTCTCCGCTTTATCCAATCATTAAGCTGGGTTCTGTAGAATGTCCTATGGATTATACCGACCGAATAGCCGTATTTCCAAGACCGGATCTTCCCTTTCAAAAAAACATCACATACTGGAAACCCGAAATCCATTATCAAACCGAAAGGGATTCAAAACTGTTTATTAACGGCAGGTACATAACAAATGGTACCAGGATTTCCATTTCACCTGATATCAAATCAATTTCAATGAAATTTCAATCAGGAAAAGTCACAGAGAATTGGACATTATTTTTTACGACACTTCCAGTGATCGAAATCCGTGCCGATGTTATTGAATGGCATAAAAATTTTATGGGAATGATGAGAATCTTTACCCCTGGGATTCAAAAAACCCCTGAGTTTATTGCTGTTAAACAAAAGATGCGCGGTACCTCTGACAGAGATCCAAAACGGCCAATGACAATTTCTCTTTTTAGACGCTCGGACGCTCTTTTGGGAATGCGGGATGATGACAAGTGGGTTCTTGACGCGTTGTGGGCAGATCCAAGCTATATCAGAAATCGTCTAATGTTTGATTTATTCCGTTCCATGCAGGGTAATAACAAAAGCATTGAAAATTATGCGCCTGACGGTCGAATGGTTGAATTTTTTTTAAATCATCGATATGTCGGTATTTTTTTTCTAATGGAAAAAATAGATCGTAAACTGGCCGGGCTCGAACAAAACGGTCTGATTTACAAATCCACGGATCGATACATGTGTGATTTCAGGTCATCGGGTATAGTAAGACCGGACATGCCCCCCGAGGCCGGATTTGTGATTAAATACCCAAAATTACATACCGAAGTTGATTTTGAACCTCTACAGGATCTGGTTCGCTTTGTCGCCCGTGCGGATCAGAAAGAATTTGATAATAAAATCAGCGTTTATTTTGATATGGACAATTTAATCGACCATACCCTGCTCTTATGGGCAGGAGCTGCCCGTGATAATTTGACTCACAATTACTCTCTCGTTAAAAATCCAAATGGTCCTTTCCATATTCTTCCATGGGATAATGAAGTCAGTTTTGGATGCAACAACAATAAAAAGCGTCTCCCTCCAAAACACCATCTGGAAAAGAAAGCAAATCGGTTACAGCTACTCCTTCTGAATAGTCCCCGTTATCGGCCATTGATTGTAAAAAGATGGAAAGAGCTGCGCAAGGGTTTATTTTCGACCGATTCAATTTTAAAAAGAATTGATAAATATTACCAGCAACTCATTGTTTCTGGAGCGGCCAAAAGAGACAGGAAACGCTGGAAACCCGAATATGTCCCTATTGAAGATGAATTTAAATTTTTACGGAGTTTTATAATCAAAAGAATGGAATTTTTAGACAATCAGTTTCTAAGCACTATCAGTGATTCGTAGAACAGATTACTGTCCTTCAAGACATTTTGGGGGACTGCTCACAATTATCGATTCTAAGATGTACTTTATTATAGGTTCTAAAATGGTTTCAAAATTTTCAATCAGGTACAAATTCAAGGCAGAGCATAGTTTTTATCCGCAGGAATATATTTTATATTTCGAGGATGAAAAGCTTTGTTCAAACACAGAAGTTGAACCTGAGGGGAGGTTTTGAAACCACTTTTAATATAATCGTGACAACGCATTAATATATTTTGAATTCTTTGATACTCGCCATGGCAACCGGCTGGTTATGAATTCTACATCATCATCATGTTCTTGATCGTACTTTACTTCAAGAATAACTGTGTTTTCATCCCTCATGAGCCGAATCTTTCCAATAGTCTGATGAATATTACCGAATTTTAAATCACTATCCATTGTTATCCGGAATTTTCCATCGTTTGAAAGTAAGTATGTTCGAAGATATGAATTAATCAGAACCGGATGCAATGATCTGATGACCTTTTTTAAATGCCGGGGTATTGATGAATCTTCTATTTTATTATACAGGACGCCCGCATTGAATTTTTCTTCCATAATAAATGAATCAATAGTAAACACTTTTTTATAACCCAGATGGTCCTGTTTTATTTTTATTTCGAGTCTGGGAGAAGAAATTAAGCCAAAAAACGGCCCGTACCAGCGGATTCGAATTTTCCAGCGTTTTCGGTATCCTTCAATATTTGCGTACCCGCAATCAAGTGATGCTGTATCAAAATAGATATTATTGACCTCCCGGGTTTGATAAATTTTACGAAATCCTGCCACGTGCATACGGATGAAATGTTCAATCACTTTTAAGTCATAACCGTATATTGGTATTTTACGTTCAAATCTCATATTATAATGATGGCAGCGTCTGACCATCTAATAGCAAAATACTTGCCTTGGGATGCTGTTCTCTTAATGCTTCCATCAGGTCATTTATACGATTTATTGAAGGAATATCGATCAGAAAGGTTGCTTCAAAAGAATCATCAGTATGATCAACACGACGCAGATTGCATGAACCTGTATATTTTATGATCGCTGATGAATACCGTTCCAGTGCATCTGCGCTTCCATCCGGAACCTGTAATGTTAAGTGAAAAACATTTTGTCCGGATTTAATTCTTAATACTCCCCTCCCGATCAGAAAGCAGATAATGATAAGTGTAGCGATGGTGGTTTCTTTTGGATATCCCCCGCCCATCCCCAGTCCAATGCCTAAAGATCCAAACAAATAAACAAGCTCTTCAGGGTCTTTTATAGCGGTGCGAAATCTCACAATAGACAATGCACCGACCAGACCAAGGGACAATGCCAGAGACCCGCCAACATATGAAATGACTGACATTGTAATCATGGTTAATGGTACAAACTGACGAGCCAACTGCCGCCTGTTGCATAGTGCAGTACCATAAACAATAAAAACACCCGCGAACAAGCTTGCAAGAAAGCCGGAAATACATAGGTTGAACACAAAATTAATATATTTACCCGAAACTGGGAAACCGGCGATAAGGATATACGGTACAAGTGGTAATAGAGATACTGTCACGGCTTTGTCTCAATTAATTTCATCAATGCCCCAAAAATTTTTTCCTAAAAATTGTGACATTTTTTGAAGAGGCCAGATCAAAATCATAACTGTAAAGATTGCTGTTCCAAGACGAACAGGTAATTGTTCCATGTTGTTATGCGTAATACACCAGTGTATTTGAGATGTAACAGCAAGACCGATTAATATCGTGTAATTAAAAATTGAGTATCTGTTAATAAACGAAGAATCGTTATTGGGTTGATTGTTTTTCTTCCTATTTTCCACTTGTTTCGACATTTACCCTCCGAATAAATATGAGCGATTTAAGAGATAAACTGATAGTCTCGTAAAAAGTCCCCGAATTAGATTATTGCGTAATCGTTTAAATTCAAGATATGCAAACTTAAAGTATGATAATTAGAATTTGTTCCTTTACGTTTTCTTTCCATGCTTGAAATTTTCTATCAACATATCAATCCCAATAAATGTGGCAACGATAAAGACCGGTATATATGGAAGATTGAATCTTGGTATATTATGAGTTAAAAAGCAATGTGTCGCGAATATGATTAATGCGGGTGAAAGAAATGCGAAAATATGCATTTCTTTCTTTATTATCGAATAGACTAAAACAATATATGCTATAAGTAGCATAAGTATACTTGTAATAATATGTCCGAAATTTTGAATTCCTCGAAAAGTAATCGGTAAAGTCACTAAAATATTTCTAAAAGGGTGTTGAATTAATTTGTCGATGGATTCATTAAGTTGTATTTTATCAGCCACTTGTGGTATATATATTTTATTAAGTTCACGTCTACGTGTCCTTGCAGTCTGATAAAAACTATCAGGATTACTACGATCGTGTCTCCGGTAATCTTCCGGTTTAAAATATTTTTTAAGCAATGTTCGACTCAGATATTTATTTTTACTCCAGAAGAAAAAAGACGCTTTATATTCTTTCCAAGTCATCATATTTTTATTCATTCTAATATCAAGCGCGACACCGCCTCTATCAGTAATAAAAGCACGATCGAAATGGAAATAATTTCGGATCATCCATCCACCCGCAATTATTGTATAACATAAAAAAAATGCAATGGCGCCTGAAATAATTAATTTTCTTACCTCTTTAAAATACCATAATAGAAATAGAAAGAAAAGCAGTGCAGGTATCCAAAAAACTTGCCAGGTTGCCCTTGTTAATGTGAGGCATCCCAATAACAATCCTGATACAGGGAAGAGAAAGAAATTTCTCTTTTTTATTATATAGTACATGGAAACAGAAAACAGGATTAATAAAAAAGATTGCAGAATTTCTGAATGAAGATGGTTCAAAGAAGAACTCATTTTAGGGTGAAGACCAACCCAAATTAAAACTAAGATTGCTGCATATGGCTTATTAGTTATTTTCAACGTCATCCACATACATAACAAAGACACGATAAGATACATAGCGGATTCGAAATATTTAATATATTGAAATCCCTTATTCGATTTTGAATGAATATACTTATTTCTTTCAGTGATATCTTTTAATTTGATTGTATGAAAATCGGGTATGATCGCCATACTAATCATTAAAAATGTTGAATACCCAGGCGGACGATATGATGATGGTTTTAATGTTTCGACATCATCATTAAAATCAATTGAATAGATTCCATGATTAAGAGTATGATAGGCACTAAGAAAGAAATGCTTTGATTGAGAGCTTAGCCAATCATCTTCGATATGGTGTAACGCATTGATCGAAAATACTGGAATATATACAATTACTAATATTAAAATGACTGCTTTCTTCGTCCACATTTCAGGCTGATATAACATTTTCCCAAAATTTCTAATTTTATTTAATTCTTTCATTATTCTTTATCACTATTTTTTTGATATTATCATGTTTTGAATCATTATAAAGCTGCGCACGCTGATTGCTGACAATCTCTTCAAGGAGTCTTCTTTGGGCCTGTGATAGCTCCCCGATAAGTCCTAATAATAAAAGAATCATACCCATAATCGCCAGAATCGATAGCAAAATTAGTGATGGGATGTATGTACGATAACTATTGGGATTAGGTATAATATATGCCAGGTAGATGAATCTTAACCCAATAAAGAGCGCACCGGCAAAGAATAACTGACCGAATGTAAAGAAAAAACTCCCCGGACGATATAAGAAAAACATGGAAAGGATAGATCGGCTTGATTTATATAAATATTGGAACATATTTTTGAACAGACGTGATTTCCTTGTCTTTGGATTGATCCTGATATCAACTGACGATACACACATACCGGTATTACCGGCTTGAATTAGAGTCTCCATACAATATGAAAAGTTTGAATGGATAAAAAGTCTTTGACAAGCCTCACGTGAAAATGCCCTGAATCCGGATGCGGCATCCCTTACTTTTGTTTTTGATATTAATCGGAGTGTCCAGCTGCCAAATATCTGAAGTACTTTCTTTGCAATATTAAATTCCGGATGATTCATTATTGGTCTGCAACCCACAACAATGTCCGCCTTTCTCTCTATTATTGGCTGAACCAATTTCTTGATATCCGCTCCACAATACTGGTTATCACCATCCGTATTCACAAGTATATCCGCCCCTAAAGAAAGTGCATGTGTCATCCCGCTGGAAAAAGCTTTTGCAAGGCCTCTGTTTGTTCCTAATCGCAAAACGTGATGAACTCCAGCTTTTTGGGCAATTTTCACAGTACCATCAGTACTTCCATCATCAATCACAAGATATTCAATCTGATCAATACCATCGATTTCTTTTGGCAAGTCATTAAGTGTCTGTTCTATTGTTCCTGCTTCATTAAAACAAGGTATTTGAATAATAAGTTTCATAATGATATCGATAATATTCTGTAAGTGATTTAAAAATCTGCTATCAGATTTCGTGTTCCGGTGCTTTGTTTTAATTTACTGTCCTTTGCCCGAAGGGCACTCAATTTTCCTTTGCGCACTTTGCGTCTTTGCGGTTAAATTGTTTTTGCCCTTTTTCGTGTTTTCGTGATTAGTTTTTATTTTTAATAAATATTGATTAAAAAACGGTAATCCAAAAACAGCAGGTATCAGATATCGGGATGTGCACATAAGTCCAAGAACAGCAGCCACTGAAACTTCTAAGTAATCCTTGTAAAAAAATATTAATGCTGCATCCCTTGTTCCAATTCCCGCAAATGTTACAGGTATAAGGCCGGCAAAAATCGATAGCGGTGCACGTACAAGGTGTTGTACAAATGGTACACTGCTGTTTAGCATAAAAATAAAAAACCATATCTGTACAAGATGAAGGAACCACACAAACATCGAAATTACAGACACTTTTACAAGCAGTCTTTTATCTTGAATTACATATTTACACATTTCGATCCAGGCGGATTCTAATTTCTTAATTTTGTATTCAAAATAACCTGGACTCATATGCTTAATTAATTGAAATGACCTCATGGGAAACCACTTTGAAATGATCATTAAAACTCCCATGGCAAATCCGAGGACAAGTATAACAAAAAAACACCACATCATATTATTCTTATAAGGCAGTAAGATAAATCCCATAATACACCACACCAACAGAGCGAGCATATCACATGTTTTTTCATATATCATAAGCGATAATGAAAGAGAACCACTTATGTTTCCCTTTTCCGCAAGAAAATAAGCCTTTGCTATATCTCCCATTTTAGAAGGCAATATTAGGTTTAATACGCTTGCTGATAATATCAGTTTTATTGATTCAGCAAGGTTTACTTGAGCATTCTTCGGAGTGAGAACCTGAAGCCTTTTGGAGATTATAAAAATAATCGGAATAAACATTAATAAACTTAAACCAAGCCATCCTTTGTGGCAATTGCGGAATATATCAGGTAACCTTTCCAAATCGATTTTTGAATAGATTAGTATTAGTATTATCGTACTGATAACTATGGATAACAGTTTTTTTATATGTGCACTCATGTTTTATTTCAAGTAGATATAGGTACAAATAGCCCGGCTTTGGACTTCTTGCCATAACCTTGGCGACGTCGGACACCTCTGTGTGGGGATTGTGATTAACATTAACGTTGTTTTCTTACTAAAATCCATACTGGAGGGTATAGGCGTCAGGCTAAGAAATATTTATACATTAATATCTCGTGAAGCGCGTAAAGAAAAACGTCTTTTTTTTAGTCCCACGCAAAGCATGCTTTGTGTGGCAACCTTCTGCGTCTTTGCGCCATTGCGAGAATTTTTTTTATTCTTTATAGATCATTCATTAAAAACCGGTTCAATAACAGTATCAGAATTTACAATATATTCGAATTCATTTCCCTTTGGTACTATTTTTTCTCCATTAATATTCCAATACTTAATTTTTCTATTTTTATCTAAAACCTTAATTGAAATTTTCGATCCCTTAAAATACCATCCTCTATAATCATGACCCATTTCAAAACCATCAATTTTGATATTCATGTCTTTGGGTATCCTGACTTCACAGAAATGACTTTTCGGTGAACCAAAGTACTTTCGCATCATTTTTCTCATAAACTCGGGACGGTTGTTTAAAAACTCTTTGACCTTTTCGATTTTTTTCGGATTTGATAAATTAAAATTAATGATCGTATTTTTATAAAATTCAAATCTTTCTTTCAAAAACTGATCAGTAACTTTATGATTTAAACTGTCCATAAACAACTTTTTAAAATAATCACGAAACTTTGGATCTTCATAATACATTCTTCTAAAGAGAGTGGACCTGGGCAGGTATTTATGTTTTTCCTTCATTAACTCATTAAATTCTGTTTCTTCTTCCTCCCACTCCCTAAAACTATGGTCCATATCCCAGTTAATCCATTTCCATTTTCCACCAGGTTTACTGATGTCTAAAAATGCAAGTCCCTGATAGATGTCCACTGAACCGCAAAATAGTTGAGAAAGATACCATTTGGATAAGTTATCCACATCAATTCTTTGGGCTGCAGTATCCATGGTCATTTTATTTTTTTCATTATTTACCCATTTTCTGAGCTTTTTATATTCAGTCGGTCTGTCATTTTTAAATTTAGTCCTAAAAAAAATAAACTGATCATGTCCAAAATGAGAATACAGATATTGTTTACTGAGATGTTCAGAAATCGTAAAACTTATTTTTCCATTATTATGCAGTTTTCCATTCAAATAAACCAATACCGGTTTTGTCTTAGCTGTTATACATCCGATCTTTTCAGCGATGTCATAGGCCAGTGGATTAATAAAATGATAGTCAGTTATCCGTGTATCATCATGAACAACAAATTGTTTTAATGGTTCACTCTTTTTATCAAATATAATACCTGGTTCAAATTGATCCACACCGTAAATATTTCTGAAGTATAATCGAAATCCTTTTTCCTTTTTTTGGCCATGAACACGTATTCCGGCCCCGGTTCCAAAGAGCAACTTTCCGTTATTAAAATATGACATAAAACATGGGCGTTCCCATTCACGGCCTTTTTTTTTATAATTTGAAAAAATACCAGTATTCTTGTCATATAAATCAACTTTGTCAACAACCACTGATAATACAGGCAACCCTTTATCAATTACTTTTTTATCAATGATTAACGAGCTCGGAATTTTTTCCGAATTTACTTTATCAGGTGTGGTCCATCCCTTTTTTTTCCTTAAATTTAATACATCTAATTGAATGATGTTTTTTAATATATATTCTTTATCCTTTTCACTAAAATAGTTATCAAACCCATCAGGGATCACATATTTTGTTTCCATTTCAGACATAATATGTCCCCTCTTTCCAAAATTTAAAGGTGGAGATGGGATATTCATATTTTGAAGTTCATTTTTTATATCTGAAAAATATGTGGATCTTTCCATATGATAACCGGAAATGAGCAGTATAATAATGGAGATAATAATAATGAAATAATTTTTCATATTTAAACTTTGATGATTTCGTAAATAGTCCGAAATAGACGGTTTCGTAAAAAGTTCAAATTCAAGGCGTGCAAATTTAGTAATCATGAAGCGTACTTATAGTACGTTGAATGATTGCGAAATGCAGTACAACGCAGAAGTTGGAATTTTTACGAAACCGTCAGACTTATGTATTCATAATTAAATGATAGATTTTTTCTACGTTTTTTCTAACAACACTGACCTTACAATTTTTAAAGTCAGTCTTGAGGCATCCTTCATATGGTCTGATATGTTTTTAGAGATCACATTAATTGCAAATTCCGGATCTATATTTTTATATAATCCCCTGTTTTTGGCAATTTTGACAGGCATATACCCCCTGTCTGTAAACATTTTAGGTCGCGGATTTCCCGCGGATTCAATGTATTTAAACTTAAAACCATATTCATACAATTTTTCCAATACTCTTTTTAAGGAATGCTTTGGGGAATATGTATTTGGATGGATCTCCATTAATATTTTTATATTTTGATTTATTTTCGCAAATTCAAGAAAACCCTCTAAGACTTCAACTTCAAATCCTTCAATATCCATTTTCAATAATAAAGGTGTTGAAATATTATTTTCTTTAATAAATTTATCTATCGTTGTATATCGCACTTTTATTTTTTCTGTAGAATAGCGGCTTGGTATAGCTGAATTGAGATTTGGTTTTTTTATACTTTTATAAAAATAATTTATTTCTTCTTTATTGGATATCCCAAAATTGAAATACTTTATTTGATTGTTTAACCCGGTTTTTTTTTTAGCTTTATCTAAATTTTCCTTATCCGGCTCAACCAGATATAGAGATAAATTTTTATTGGAATGTTTCTGTATAATATGTTCAGTTTCGATACCATTACTGGAACCGATTTCTATAATTGAAAGATACTCGCACATAGCATTGTCTAACATATTTAAAAATAAGGGTTCTCTATTTTTATTATATATCCTGTTTTCGATAATGCTTTTTGCTTTACGTATATCTGTAAATGTATTGAATACTTTCGTTTTTATACTGATTTTATCTGATATTTTTTTTTCTATGAGAGCATCAATATTATTATTTAATTCATTCCAATCACCGAACAAGTGATCAAGAAAACCTTCAGCGGGAAATGGAATTTTGTACTGCATTTCGTTGAAAGTGATGGTTTTAAGATTATTAAAATATATATATGGATACCTTTGATTCTTTCTTCTTATGGATTTCTTATTCTTATATAAACCTAAAATTGAAAATGTTCTGTTATGCTTTATGACCTCTAACTTGAAATTCTTGTATGTACTATCAACATTGAATATCTTAAAATTTGAATTTTTTAGCACCTCCATTACTTTGCCAAGCTTATTATAAATTTGATCGACATTAATATAAATGACTGCATTATTGTCATTACCAATGATGTTCTTATTTAATACAACGCTCAATAATAATTTATTAAGCAGTATGATATCAATCCCATAATATGAAAATTGGTCTTGAATATCATTTAAGCCTGAAAATATATCAGAGTTTGAATGATTAATAAAATTGATGTTATTCATTAAATGGTATTCGTTCTATTAAAAAATATATTTGATTTAATATTTTCAGAGATTTCTCTTAAATCGGATTGTATATCCGGTATTGAGTTTTTATTAATATTAGAAAAACTAAATGATATGATCGACTCTTCTTCATTCTCAAGTATGCTTTCTGTTTCTCCCTTTGGAAATTGATTTTTAAGATATCCTGAGATATTTTTATGGAATGTTTTATACTCTTTTGTGGGTAAAGTAATTAAAAGCATACCATCATGATAGTTTCTTATGATTAATCCAGGTCCATACTTTAATATGATCAATCCGATAAATGTAACAAAAAGTAAGACCCCCAGAAAAACCCAATTAAATGTGGCACAGCATATTGAGGCAGCGACAATAAGCATTATAAATCCAATTTCTTCAGGTTCTTTAATAGGTGTTCTGAATCTTACTATCGACAATGCACCTAATAATCCAAGTGATAATGGTAAAGAAAATTGAATGCATATGAAAATGGTGGTGATTGAAACACCCAGTAATGGAAAAGCCCTGTGAATTTGACTTCCAGTTGATTTATTCCTGTAAAATGTAAGATACAGAAAAGAGATTAAAAGAGACACTAAAAGTGATATGAGTAAAACAATAATAAATTTTTCTATGTTAATGTCTATCATGCCATAACCTTTCTATTTATATTCCGTGATTTTATCATAACACATACTGTATTTCGAAAATGAACTTTTTTTGCACCCCATTGCTGTTAAGGGATATAAAGAAAATGGGAGCACATTTTCTTTCCCCTTGATCTCAAAAACAGCTGTGTTTAAAGTAAAGGGAGTATTCACCGTCATCATGAAACTGTTAACGCGCGGCGCGGAGATATTGTAGTCAAAACAGATTCTTGAACGAGTATACGGTTCAATATACCGCATTCGTGTGTATCTAATCTGAAACGCAGGATAAATCTTTTCCTCTACAATAACTCCATCTTCATATAACAGAAAAGGCAATCTCAAGAGTTGAAGATCATTGAGCTGCAATTCAGATAAGTCTTTTCCGGTAAGTTTGGTCTCTAATCTTACTTTTTTTCTTTGGTTTCCGATTTTAAATTTTGCTTCAATAAATGATTGATCGTAATATCTGCCATTTAAAATATCATAGTACCACCTGATTCTTATTTTTGTTTTCAGATAATCACTGTTTATTTTTTCATTTAAAAATTTCCAGTTTTTTGTATCGTAATAAATGCTTGAAACCTTACCGATAGGAAATTTTGAATCAGAAATACAAAATGTATCAAGCCATTTGATAACAGAATGCACCCTGTTGTTACTTACTGTAAATTTAAGTTCATGGTTTTGATAATTTTGAGTCATTATACTATTTGAGGGTTATGGCTTTTTCTAAATCTATGATTTAAAATATATTATTCCATCCAAACCGTCATTCCCGCTTAGGCGGGAATCCAGAATAATGATGGCATTAATATATATACAGTGGTATGTGAGTATTTCGAGTTGGTTTAAAACACAGTTATTGAAACTGAAATTGATTTTTAAAGCTTGCTAACGCTTATACAGATATATTATTGTTCTATTATTTTGAATATTTCTCCTGGACAATAATTTGAGATTATTTATTTCAAAGTGTTCAGTTTTATGTTCAGTATTCTCTTCACTTTTATTGCAGCCATAAAACATAAATTCCCATGGAAGATCAAGTATTTGTTTATTGATGTACGTATCTTTATGTGTCATGAATAATATACAATTAAAATTTACTGCTGCCTGTGATATCTCCATTATATTTTTTGTATTTAACAACTCTTTTTCATTAAACAATTTGAACCGGGTTGCACCCAATGCAAATAGTAATTTTTCAGCACCATTTATCTTATACGATTGATCCCAGCCATATGCCCAAAAGGCACCTTTAGATAATGCATTGTATATTCGAAGACCAGTATTGCATGAAGTGTCAAATACAATGCTTTTTCCAAAAGAACGATTTTGCTCATTTAGCATGGATTCAAAAATGTCATCATTTCTTACTAAGTTCGATTTCCCTAATGTTAATCCCGGTATTTTCTCATATATATATTTTCTTTGAACTTTATTTGGATATTTGATATGTTTATCAAATTCAGAAACAATGCTATCTATGAGTTTATTCTCATTTCTAAGTATAAAACCTTGAAAATCTACAAAATATTCATTTCCATTTTTATTATTAACGAGAAGGTTGTTATTGCAATTTAACGGTCTGAAATCCGTTTTTTTACCGGTATATGCTTTCTTATTTGTTCCTGTAACCGTAACGATTTCTCTTTTTAATAGAATGTTTTTTATCTTATTTATGAATGAATCATAATTTGATTTTTGTATCTCTTTTCCGGAAATATGTTTTACAATATAACAAGACAAATAAATATTTTTAAATCTTATGGCTATCAAATCATAAAGACGTACTCCGACATTATTGTAATACAAATAATTTGCAACTCTGATTAGAGAAATAGGACCATGCGCAATAATTTTTGGAAGTAACAGACCATTCGGATTCATTAATTTCGGATGAGAGTATTTCGCTTTCTCAGGACGATTAAAATCTTTCAGAATTTTAAAGCTGGAACCAGCCGGATAATGGGATTCAATAAAATTAAAACATTTTTTCAGGTTAGTTTGAGGAGGTAGATAGATGGTCCATCTTCGGTTGATATAGTCAATTTTGTTTTTTTCCAACCAGTTTAAAAAACCATCCACATCATCAACATCTACACCTTCGATATTAAAGGTTAATATAGACTGTTTACCAATATCTTTCTTATATTTTCTTCTATTAAATATAACAAAAAGTTTTCCGGTAAATAAAATATTGAAAATAAACTGAATTTCTTTAAAAAAATTATATATCCTATTCATTTAATAAAGCACTTAAAATTTTAAAGTTCTTGATATCGTTTAGTTAATTGTATTTTTGATTGCACTATTCCAGTGTTCTGCCCTTTTTTAGGTCAAATGATTAATTGTTAATTTTTCAGTTGCATATTCCAAGGCTTTTTTATTCAACTCTTCCCTTTCATTTTTGTCCATTATTAATCAGTCGGATTAATTATTTTTTTAATTCGGAAATATTCTCGAATTTGATGACTTCACCGATCCCTTTATTTTTAACAAATCGATTATCTGGAACATCCCAAACAACAATCGGTAACCCACATGCTAAGTACTGCGATTTTTTTGTGAGTATGATGATTTTAACATCTTTTCCTCAATTTTCATTTTCACTAAAGTTAGATCGATTGCAATATCAATGGAACAGTGAGCGTATAACTTATCCTGGGTACTACTGCTTTAATATCATACTTTCTATTTAATGGTTTAATACAACTAATAGTATCTATCAAATATTTTGAATATTGTACTTTTTTAAATCATTTATGGTTTCTAACATATTCGACTCTTGAATCATAATAGATCTCCGGATGTGTAGGATACGAAATAATATATACAAATTCATCATGTTGTTCAGATAATAGAATGTTAACAAATTCCCTTTCATTAATTCCGGGTCCGTTATCGATTGATATGTCATATTCTGTAATATAGATAAAATTTTTCTTCATTCGCATATACTTTATTTATTTTTAAAATCCGCTATAATATTAATAATTCGATCGGCTGCATCTCCACGACCATAATGACTTTTTTGAATTCTTCCCTTTTGGATGCTTTTTACAGCATTAATAATTTTCTCTGAATCGCTTTCAACAAGCTGATTCCAGCCATCTTCTATAGTTTCAACCCATTCGGTCTCACCCCTAATGGTAATACATGGTATTTTTAACCAATACGCTTCTTTTTGAATTCCACCAGAATCAGTGATAATTGAACTTGAATTTATTTCTAAACATATCATTTCCAAATATGAAACAGGATCAATGAATTGCAAACATTCATGTTTAAATCCGATATTTTCAATTATTTTTTTTGTTCGAGGATGTATCGGCATAACAATCTGGATTTTTAGATTTGAAATTTTTTCAAATGCAGATAAAATAGATATAAGTTTCTGTTGATTATTGGTATTTTCAACGCGATGAATTGTTGCCAGTATATATTTTTTA
>JAUVGT010000043.1 GCA_030593645.1 Deltaproteobacteria bacterium | reverse complement strand
GAAGCGTACTTATAGTACGTTGAATGATTGCGAAATGCAGCACAACGCAGAAGTTGGACTTTTTACGAGACCGTCAAGTATATATCCGGAGCTAAAGGGTCTGACTTTAGGCTAAGGAATATTTAAACATTAGTATCTCGCAAAGACGCAAAGCGCGCAAAGCAAAACGGTTTTTTTAGTCACACACAAAGCATGCTTTGTGTGTGACAATCCTCTGCGTCTTTGCGAGAGTTTTTTTATTCTTGATAAATCATTCATTTTCAAAATTGTTATGATTAATTATTTTCTTAAACTGACGGCTATGCCCTCAAAGGGGGAATTTTTATACACTATTGAAATAGATCATTCTTATCATTGAACGTTTAACTCATATCTCTTTCGTTGATTCGCCTAAGACTTCTTTGTGCTTCCTTAATAAAAACAGTATTTGAATGGCTGCTGATAATACCGGTTAAATAACGTTGGACCCTGTCGCTTGTAAATGCCTGAAAAGCCCTGATTATTTTCCATTCAATCAGTTCATTATCTCCTGATTTAGATAAAAGATCAAATAATGGCTGTTCGCTGCTCGAATCATTGAATGTATGGGATATATGTCCAATAGCGTCAATGGTTTCCGGGATTTGTCTCTCCGTTCCACTCTCCAATAATTCAGTTAGTTCAGGTATTGCAGCCGTCCCGATGCGAATTATGATTCTGGCGGCGATATCACGTGGGAGAGGATAGGATTTCTTATTTATATCAACCAGTTGCGGAACTCTAAGCTGGTTATTACCAATACGTCCAAGCAGGGGCACTAAATAACACAATGACTTCTGACCATATTCTACGAGTACCTCTGAAACCGCGATTTTTGTATAGAGTTTTGTTTCTTTTTTGAGAAGTTCAATAAAATGTGGCAGGTATTTTTCATCTCTTGTTGCCGCGAGTAATCGAACTCCTACAGTTCTTTTCCATGGAACAGGATCAGTCAAAAATGCTATCAGTTCATCTTCGGTTTTGGTTTTATATTTTAGTAAGTCGGCATTATTTACCAGGCCACGATTACGCAGTTGTTTCAAATTACTTTTCATGCTTTTTTATTTTCTTGACGATATTTATAATGGCTCTTGCTGATGTAAAATTTTATATTGGCTTTTAATACTGTATCCCCTGAGACGTCCCTAATTTCAAGAGGAATGTTGATATCGCCGGGTAATAGTACTTTCGGATCAAAAGAACAAATAGCGGTTAATCTGCCTTTGGCTTTTTTAAGATACTGCACAGTCATTTCTTTTGGTATCCATCGTAAACCAGAAGGGATGCTGACCTGAACAGCAAGTCCTCCGGTAAGTTCGCTTAGAGTGCACATTGCCCCGGCGTTTATTGTGCCGAGGTGATTTCGAACCTTGCGGCGGTCTTTAATTTCTACATTACATAACCCTGGGCTTAGATCGCGAACCAATGGAGTAATGGTCGAAAAATAGGGAACTTTGAAAGTCAGCCCCCGGCTGAATATGAAATGACCCAAAGGGAATTTTGATAATTGATTATATAATTTTAATGTGGCATTCATGGCAGTCCTCTTTCACATTTATTTATAAAATACACCCCCACCTGGGATAACGGGATTCTTGTAAAGCCTTGATGAGATTGGGACCACGTGATATATTTAAAATAGGACACCAAAAATATATACTAATAAAGGGAACCATTAATCCGGCCACAACTCATCTTCTCTTTTTTTACCAAATGCTTGATTCGCTGTTAAATAAGTTAGGACTGTGTTCCCAATATTTCTAATACCATGTGTGCGTTCTGAGGAAATAAAAATGGCATCTCCACCTTTAACTTCTTCAGATTCTTCATCGATTATCATTAGACCCCTACCGGTAATAATATAGTAGCATTGCTCCCGGGGATGAGAATGTAGAAACTGCATTTCATCTGGTTCAACATCAGTTATCTGTATTGAGATTTCCGTTGAACCGGAGTTCAACTCACCGATTAAAAGATGTGTCGAAAATCCATTATACTTTCCAATACGGGTGTTTGCTCTATTAGTGATTAACATATTTACTTCCATTGCAATCGTTTTTGATTATCAAAGAATATTTTCACTATTACTACTGAATCAAATGTTAACCTGGCAATTAAATACGTCATTCCGGCTACCGGATCGAGTCCGGCACAGGCTCCGCGAAGCGGAGAGCCGGGCACACCTATGAGCTTTAGCGCATCCAGCCTGTCTGCCATTATTTTTACGACGGCAGGCCTGTCCGCCATAGCCTTGGCGAAGGAGGGGAAATCGCCAACTATTACTGGATTCCCGTTTCCACGTGAATGATGTTACGGTGAGCGTTTGCTTATTTATAAATCGTTCACCGAGAATTGCTGACATTTCGTCTTTCAGTTTGACTGGCCGCCAGAATCGACTTCAAGCAGTTTAATGAGGCGATCAGTATACTTTTTATTGAGTTTAAGTTTTAATTTGCTGAGTGGGTGTTCGATCTCCAATTTGAGCTTTTTCTTGTCAGGATTGAGTATCAGTTCCCGCATTTCACCGTGTGTGGCAATAAATGAGTGTGTGATGTTTCGTGAACTGAAAATGAATTGATCATTTTCAAATAGCAGACGATATTTTCTATTAAGAAATAGAATTAAATTGTCATTCTCTTTGGGTTTAAGTTTAAATAGACGTTTACATAATTCAGTGACTCTTTTGATATGTTCACTGCCGATCGATGATATCTGCTCGTCAACAGGAAGGAGCTTTCGATAGTAGTTAAAGAAGATAACTGTGATAATGAGTGGAAAAATAATACCGCGCGGTTCGAATGGAACGCCTGCCTCCATGGTGTTCCAAACGGTAATTGATATGTTCCAGATGAGAAGAATTAATGCCGTAATCGCTTCCAGCAGTAGTGTTTTTCTTGTTGGCTTGAAAATTGCCAGGATACCAACTGTAAACATGAGAATACCCAGGACGACAAGAGCCCAATTGATGATATTATCTTGAATTGCTAATATACCAATACCTGTGTTAATAACTCCCCAGATAATTCCTCCAATGCCCACACCTTTGATTATTCGACGCGCTCCCACAGCAAGAAGGATCTGATTTTCAGGTTTCTGAAATAAAGCATGATATTTTGACATCGTTACTCCTTTTCGGTTATATGGAAAAAATCTATATTTTTTAAAATTGAGTTTCTTTACTACAGAAGCGGTTACGGCGCAGAATAGATCTTCAAAATAGCTTTGTCAACGAATATAAAGTTAATAATTGACCTTTGCGATAGGCAGCGGTTATCATTTTTTTTTAAAAGTATTTGTAACTCTGTGAGGGAAATGAGCTTTTAAATCGTCACAGGTTGATGAGAATAATCGAAACACCACCGATGGTCAGTGCTGTTAGAATCCGTTTATGAAGCTTTTCCTTAAAGTATGCCCAGGCGCCAAGAGAACTTAAACTGACCACCGCAATACTGAGTGTTGGAAAGAGTTGTGAACTTTGACACCCGGGTACACCCAGCGCTTTGATGAGGAAATAGACAGACCCGTAATTTGAGCAGCCGAGCGCGATACCCGATATCATATCCTGCCACCTGCAGCTCTGCTGCTTTTTGATTAGTCTGAAGATCAGAACCAATCCGCTGATTACAAACGCTGATAAAAAAGCGGACATGACGTATTCATGATAGGACGTGCTGCCCAGAAACCGTTCCTGTACAAACTTGATCAGTGCCGAATGAAATCCAAAGGCCGCGAAAAGAATTAAAGGCAGCATACTTCCTGTTCTAAGCGGATGCGTTGATCCTTTGCGTTTATCACTACTCAGGTAGAGGGCCAGGAGCGCGACCAGTATCCCTGAGATTTTTGATATCGTTATTGAATCATTATACAGGAAGAAAGCGGCGACAGCCGGGATGGCAACAGAGAGCCGTGTCGCGAGACTCGCGACCGCGACACCCTGTTTTTCGGTGGTCCGGCCCATCAGAAAAAAACATACCGTAAACAGGCCGCCATGTAAAATCGAGACGGGATACCAGTCTTGAGTATGTATGGAACTTTGAAAGATAGATTCAAAAGAAGAGCTGTAGCCAATCACCACACATACGGCAAAATTGGTGACAATTGCGCATAAAAGATCTACGCGCGATCGCGCGATCGCTTTAAACAGTAAATGGTTTAATGTTGATGAAACAATAGCCAAAACCAGGAATGCCATTTATTACTCTCTTGTACTGGTGCCGCCGATTGAGATTTGAACTGTATTGTCGATATGAAAGTCAGGGACTAACATTTCACCAAAACAAATTACGCTGCCAAAGGATATATCTAAATAATATTTTCAATTTACTTCCAGATCAAATGAAATTAACAGTTATATAAGTATAACCGCTAAATAAAGCAAACTATATTATCAAACAACTTTATATTTTTTTGGATAAGTTTTATGCAGGTTTATCGAGAACTTTCCGGATGGCTTCTGAAATTTCGCTTGCTAGCACCGGCTTCATCGCATAGGCCTGGATGCCATGTAACTGGAAATTTTTCTGGTTAATGTGCTCGCTGAATCCCGTGCAAATAATAATTGGCATATCGGGTTTGATTTGTTTGATCTCACTGGCGAGTTGACTGCCGGTCATATTAGGCATGCTCATATCGGTAATTACCAGGTCAAACGCATCCGGGCTTGCCTTGAATGCTTCCAGGGCCTCAATACTGCCTTTTCGCGCGGTTACATGATAACCGAGCCGTTCTAAAATCTGTTGCTCCATACGGATAATAGCTTCTTCATCGTCAACCAGAAGTATTTTTTCAGTACCGGATTTAGAGGGTTTTTTTGCGTGGGTATCCTTTTTCTTAGTTTCTCGACCTTTTATCGGCAGGTACACTTGAAATTTGGTTCCTTTTCCGGGTTCACTGTGTATGCGAATGTCTCCCCTGCAGGCTTTAATAATTCCGTGCACCACAGAAAGCCCCAGTCCCGTTCCTTTGTTTTTTGATTTTGTGGTAAAGTATGGATCGAATATTTTATCCAAAACACTTTTTTCGATCCCTGTGCCTGTATCCGTAATGGTGAGAAGGGCGTATTCACCCGGAACCAATTCCGGGAGGTTTGTCTGACCGACTTCCAGCCGAACCTGTTTTAATGTCACTCTGAGCCTGCCGCCGGTATCCTGCATCGCATGATAGGCATTGATGGCCAGATTCATCACGACCTGATGGATTTGAGTGGGAGCGGTTAGGACAATGCCGCAATCGGGATCGATATCTTGTTGAATATCAATCGTCTTTGGGATTGTTGACCGTAGAAGTTTCATGGCTTCTTTAATAATCGGCTGAAGTTTAACCGGTTTGATTTCTTGATTGTTTTTTCGACTAAACATAAGAATTTGTTTTACAAGATCCCTTGACCGCAGAGCAGCATCAAAAATTTCATCCACATATTCATGCAAAGAGTGATCTTCGGGCAGGTCTTCTTTGAGAAGCTCCGTAAAGCCGATCAAAGGAGACAAAATATTATTGAAATCGTGGGCGATTCCGCCGGATAATGTGCCAATAGCTTCCATTTTTTGGGCTTGTATTAACCGGATATTAACCTTCTCTTTTTCTTCGACCGCCAGCAGATAATCCGTGATATCCCTGAAAACAGACATCTTTGAAACTTTTCCATTACTTTGGTGAATCGGCATATTGTTGATTCGGTAATTTCTCCCGTCTTTAGGGCTTGTAATATTAATCTCCACTGATTCACCGGCGGTGACTTTATCGAAGACGCACCATTCGCATTTTTCTTTTAAATCATGCATGGCGATATGACAGATCTCACCGGTGGCATCCCTTCCAATCCGCTGAATCATCGCTGAGTTCATAAAGGCTACGGTGAAATCCGGTTTACATATATACAAAGGGTCAACCATGGACTCCATCATTAATCGGTATTTTTCTTCACTTTCTTTTAAAGCTTCCTCGGATCGTTTTTGTTGAGTGATATCTGACAGCTGTTCGATGATGTATTTTACATTTCCCTGTTTATCCAAAATGGGATTGCTCGTGGCCACAATGTGTCTGTTCAACTCAGGAACGTACTTTTCAACCGATGCTATTGTTTTTGTCGCAATTGCTTTTGAGGTGGCGCAAACTTCACAAGGTTTGGTTTTTCCAATGAGCTCATAGCATTTTTTGCCTTTAATCTCATCCGCTTCAATTCCAAAAATTTCATATCCTGCCTGGTTGTAGCGTAGGATTGTGTGATCCGGCAATTGGACAGCGATAACATCTTTCAATGCGTCTAATATACCTTCGAGCAGTTCTTTTTGTAATTGTAATTCGCTTAAAGCCTTTTTACGCTTTGTAATGTCTTGATGGTTCCCGATCATCCTGACCGCTTCGCCATTTTCATTTCTCGCGACAACTTTGCCTTTCGCATTTACCCAGCGATACTCGCCGGTTTTGGTTTTCAAGCGGAATTCATTTTCATAAACATCTGGTTTCGTTTTGAGATACGCCTCCGCGGTGGCCAGGGTTGATTCCAGGTCCTCAGGGTGAATCAAGGCTTTCCAGGACTCAAAACATGCCGGAAACGCGCCGGGTTCGTAACCGAGCATCGTATAATATCGCCGGTTAAATGTAAGTTCGTTGGTATTGAAACTCCATTTCCAAATACCATCGGTTGTCGCGTTCAAGGTGAGTTTTAATTCATCATCTGCCCATTTAAGCTGGGTAATATCTTCAAATGTCGTAAACACCTGGCAGGGTTTTGTTTCATTTTCTTTAAATTGAGGTACAGCATTAATATTGATCCAGTTGTAATTATTAATCTTTGGATTGAAAACACCCATTATAGTATTTCGGACTTCTTTCCCTGTCGACAAGGCAACGATTGACGGATGTGTTTTCCCGGGGAAATCGGTACCGTCTTCATGAATGGCTCGCCATCGGGGGGCAAATGATGTCAGCCCCTTCATTTCATCAAGCTTCAAGCCCAGAATGCGTTCAGCAGAGGGATTAGCTGAAGTAATTTGGCCATCAGCATCCTGATAAACGACTCCCTGCGCCATTTCTTGGTACAGGTGCCGATATTTTTCCTCGTTTTCTCGTAGTGTTTCTTTCTCTTTGGTAAGTGCCCTGAATATTGTCGCATAGGGTTTGGAAAGTCCTGAATAAATTAAAGCGAGGTATATGAGAAAGAACGAGATTATTTTCAGATAATGGCCAACCAGGTTAGATATGCCGTATACACTCACATAGAAAGTGAAAAACAGTTCCGCTGCTATGGTCAGCACCATAGTGGCTGTCATTAAGCGATAAACAGTGGGATCCAGGTGATCACGTTTGTATCGTAAAATGATAATTGCAGCCAGCAGCAATAGACCGAATATGTATTCACTGCTCTTTTTAAAGGCCGTCAGCCCAAAACCCTCAACATAGCATGTGGGAAAAGCGTGCCAGATAAAAATTGAGGCCATCAGAAGCGCCGTAACACAGATGTATATCGAAAAAAAGAGTGATGATCGAAAACGCCGACCGATCAGAACAGCAAAGAGCAGCAGGCTCACCGTTTCTAATCCGCGTGCTGATATCCAGAGTTGGGTGGGGTAGTCCGAAGCGTGCGGATTGGAAAACACACCCATGCCCTTGTAGGCCAGGGTGTGCATAAGATCGATAAATCCGATGAATAAGTATGAGATACCCAGAAAAACCAGGGCATCGTTTTTCATATACCCCCGGGTATTCCAAACTAATAAAAATACGCTCCAGGCCACAGCAATTGAAAATAGCTCGGCTATCCCGTGGAACAAAAGGTAGTTATAGCGGCTGATCACAAACAGTATGGCCAGCAATATCGCTCCGATGACGGCGCCGATTATTGAATTCCAGCTACGCTCAGAAAACGCCTGGTATCCGGCACCACCTCCCTGTGGCGATTTGGCATCGGTTAAGTCGGCCATACTTGTCCTTATGGTAATTTATATATAGAAAGTCATATCAAAATTCTATCTCTCCTCATCTGACTCTATTATCTGTATCCGGTTTTTTTTGATTTTCTTTAGGATTTTTTGCGTTATTTTTTATCTCTCACATTTGAGCAATATTAATAGATGGGTACCGGTATCCCGTCCCACTTTCCACGATCGCTTCTATATTTGATCCGGGTTAATTGATTATGATCTAAATTGACCATCACCTCCATAATGGGTATATAGCTGAGTGATTTTTTTAAGATGTCCCTTCCTTTGACATCCTCTGAGGCCAGTATGGGTTCTGTAATGAGAAGGGTTAACCGGGATTCATCAAAATTTAGTGAGTTGCCGTGGGTTTCAGGATGCAGAAGATAGTTTGCCGATTTTCCATTTCCTGTGATTCCCAATTCCGGGATACTCCATTCAGTGGGAAGAATATAGATAAGCAGTTTGTCTAAAGGGTCTGTTTTTAGTTTCACATTCTGTTCTGAAAAAGCAATGGAAAGTGCCTTGTTTATCTGCCCCTGGGTCAAAGGGGCCACAGAAACAACGGCCTGTTTTTCAGTGTGCCGGTAAGTAATTTTTGACAGGGCATAATTTTTAATCCCCACACCCATGGCAATCACAACTGTCAAATATATGATTAATATCCCCATAATAGAAAATACCTTTTTTATCCCTTCCTCAGGTAATAAGGACGGAAAATCAGGCATTCTATTTTCTATGAATTTTGGGAAAAACATCCCGGTTTTTTCAATATATGTCTGATAGGCGGCCCCGAATTTCTGAATACAGATTTTTTCTTCCTGCCTGGCCAAAAAATAATAGAGAAACAGCATGACCGCATACATGATAAAAACAATAAACCGGGGCCAGAAAATAGTGGTACCGAGACCGGTTATGGCAAGAGCCAGATACTGCGGATGACGGATAAAGTTATATAAGCCCCCGATAACCGTACCTTTACGTAAAAATTTAGCCCAGTAAATTTGAACAAAGGCAGCCATGAACACTAATAGACCTATAGAAATGAGCGGCCAGCTGATAAAAAGAAATACCGAAATCACCGGGCTTGTCTGATAGGTGAAATGAGGCAGCAAGTGTACTGAAAGCCAGGATGTTAAGGGCGTTTCCTGCAGCAATTTTAATGGAACTGAATAAACCGAGTAGTAATAAAACGCAAACGGGCTGATCATATAAAGAATTTCAAATACAATCAGAATGTACAAGACCCATACCGAAGTGGTTAAACTTTTGTTTAATCTGGTGTTTAGCCTGGATGTACTCATGTTAAACCTCCTTAGAAGTGATTTCAAAACCTTTAAATGGGTGTAGGGGCAGATCAATGTGTTTGCCCTTCAAATGAATGATTTCAAATTAGAGCACATGAGAATAAATGTCTTCTGATCCGATAAGTAACTCTTACTGTCTTATAAGATAGGAAGGAAAAAACCGGAGGATGGGCCTTAAAAATTAAGATTGAAGGGGCAGGCTTGGGTGTCTGCCCTATTGGATAAAAACGATTGCGATACCGACTCCGATTTATTCAAAGACTGTAAATCTTATTAGAAACCACGAAACACACGAAAAAAGAAAATACCAAAAAATATTTATTAACCGTAGGGGCAATCCCTTGCATTTTATTATGGCCGGATAAGCGTTCGACGTTCATCTGTTTTCAGCTCGATATTCGGAAGGTGTTTGACCGGTAAACTTTTTAAATGCCGTATTAAAAGCCGATATGGAATTAAAACCCGCATCAAACCCGATTGCGGAAATATTTATGTGGCTGTTCCGGGGGTCTGTGAACATTCGCTTTGCCTCATCAATACGCTGGGAGTTAATATAGTCATAAAAACTGAGCCCAATGGTTTCATTTATGATTTGTGAGAGATGGTGCAGGGGAATCCCCATATGTCTGGCCAGCTTTGAGAGGCTTAAGTTGTTTTCCAGGTATAATTTTTCGTTATTCATGATTGATTCTAACGCGGCCCGATTCTTTTCTGCCATCTCGATGGTGAGCGATGATTTTATATATTTTTTATTATTTTTCCGGCTTGATTTGTCATCCATTGCAACAGGGCCTGAGAATATGGCCGGCTGCAGGAGGCCAAAATAGGATATGATAAAAATGACAAGGCTGCTGACCAGCCAGACGATGTCCCAGTTTTCCATTCTTAGAAAAGTATCGAATATAAAGGCAACCAGCCAGAAAGAAGTCAGCAGACCGATTAAAAAGCGCAGCCAGTAGAGATTTATTTTTTCAAGATTTGAGAAATTGTTTTTAATCATTCTGGCATATTGGGCCAGCCGGATATTTGCGGGAACCAGGTAGCAGGCAAAAGAGAAAAAAGACATAAAAACAATGGTAGATTCAATTTTGTGATGGGTCTCTTTGTCACTGATAAAAAATATTGAAAACATCGCAATGACAAATCCCAGCACAAGCGGTAAGAGGTGTAAAATATCACGATACCTGAATTTATAGTCGTACCGCGTAACGGCAACAATATAAAAAAACAGCAACGGACCGTATATGATAGACAAAGCAGCAATAATGGGAATATGGCTTTCAAGGAACGGGAGAATATCCGCATGGGACAATGCATGGAAGATCATGGAAAAAGACAAATACAATACCATACCTGCCAGAATGCGGTTTGCGGTTTTATTTCCTTCGCGTTTGATACACAATATAATACATAAAGCCAATCCCTGAATGGAGCAAAGGGTAAGGATTGTGTTTATGGGAGTAAAAAAATGCTGCATTAGAAATTACCGCTCAAAATTAGGTTCGTTAAAGATGATAAAACCGAATAACAAACATCAGAACATCACTTTCTATCGTTCGGACTATTTCAACTAACATAAATTCTTCTTTTCCGATTTAACGCCCAGTACCTGTATTCGGCTGATCGAGTATTCTATTTCCCGCGGGTTATTGTTGCTTTTTTCGTCTGATCATCTATTGATACTATGAAATGGCCACCTGGAGGTGTCGGGGGTTTGAGTTCATAGAAAATAGTCCATGTAAGATCTTTACGGGTATACTCGTAATGACATCCTGTCATATTATATTTACGAACATCATATCCTTCAGATCTGGCTTTTTCCGTAGCAATCCGGAGAACCTCTGCAATGGTGAGATTGGCATCAGATCCACTTTCCTGCTTTGGTTCCGTACATCCTAAGGCGGCCGTTAAAACTTCAAAGAGTATGATGAGCACAACAATATGTTTTTTCATGATCATTTTGTAAATATTAGCTATCTGGTCCCTTCTTTTAATTCGGTGCAACAATATCCAGCTGTTTTTCGATTTCCCTGATCGCAGATGCCAATTCGCGAACGAATTGATTTTGTGATTTCAAGTTGTCCGGAGGAGCCTGTTTTATCACATTTTTTAAACGCAAATACGTATCCACATTATCCCGTAAGACACCATCATTCGCTAAGCGGTTTTTATTAATGGATGCAATAAGCCTCTCACCAATTGCGATAATTTGTACTATGCTCATTATCTTTTTTTGCATAATAGGATACCAGTATAGATCGATCATCTTTTTTACGTGTAATTAATGATAAATATCCAGTTTGTTTATTCTTCCATAAATCCAGTTGAATTTATGTTAAAACCCCGAATTTTCATATCTCCTCCTATTTGTTTAAATACTGATTCACAATTGTTCCTGACCCACTTGTATGAACTTGCTTTCTTATATTCCATACTCTGTAAACGTCCTTTTGTGCGTGTTAGGCTGAAGTAGTCGTTCGGTCAGTTCCGTTTTTAATAGCCGCAGCCAGACCTTCTGGATTCTCCCAGGCCATTGAGTGCCCGGCATCCTTAACAATTTCTATATGAATATTCTCGTTTTTTATTTTCGGCATGTCCGGATCTGGTAATGATTTTTTTCCAAAAATAAATGTTCGTGAAATATTTAATGTATAGAATACATTGCGCCAGCTCGGGGCTTGCCCTTCAATTAAAGATTTTGATTCCATATATGCGGCTCTTGGAGAGGTTACTAATAGACTGGCGGCCCATTTTTCATTGGAATCTTCGATACTTTCCTGGATGACTTCAGAATGACCGGTCGCATAGTATTCCTCCTCTTCATAAGACGCAATTTTTTTGCTGAAAAATCCGCCACCTGGATCCAGATTGGCTTCGCTGAGTATGATTCCTTTTAATTGTTTTTCACATCGAGCCGCCAATGAAATTGATACAGCACCACCCATGCTATGCCCGTAAATAAAAAAATCTTTTATACCTAAATAATTTACAAAATCCTCAAGATAGTCTGCATGGTCACTAATTGAGTAATTAAAATCATCAGGTTTATCACTAAAACCGGAACCTAAAAGGTCAACCAGGATTCTTCTATGATGAATCAGGTCTTTCATTGAAGCGACTTGCGGATAATCAAATGAAGAGGCACAGCCCAATCCGTGAATAAAAAGAATGGGTGTGCCTTCACCCAATAAGTCGTGATAACGAATTCTTGCATTCATTTTTTTAAGTATGAATTCCTTCATGCTTATATCCTTTAATCACACTTTTTCGATACGCGTTTTCACTCAGATTTAATGATTACTCGACCGCGAGAGGTAAATGAAATGCCTTGCTGAGTTTTTGTACCAATCATTATTGATTCAATTATTGGCGGATTAACAGATTTGTCTGATTTCCATTCAACTATAAAATTGGCACCTGAGCCTCCACTTTCATCTTTTTCTGGTATGATATAGCGTATTGATTCTAATGGGTTTAGAATTACTGGTTTCATTATATATTTTTTTAATAGCTTCCCTTGAGTCTCGTAATAATCTGCTATGGTGATTTTAATTTGATGCTTCGGATCAATGTTTCTGATGCTTAATGTTACCGTCAATAAAAAAGGTCTTTCACGGTTGCCACGGTAAATATGTGAATAAGCAGGAACATATATTGTCTGGCCGTCAGATAACTTGATTATCTCCTCAGCATGTAAAGGCAGAGGTGAAAAATAACAAATAGATAAAATAAAAATCAAATAAGCAAAAGGATAGCTCTTTTTCATGGTTACTCTCCAATTAATAATATGTGTCGATAAATTGATCTACACCGGGTAATTCCCGGTGTAACTGAAATCTATATTTGTATCTTTAGGGTGAGGATATCTTTCATTAGGATAAAATGATTGTCCAGTGAATAAATTCCACAATTATTTTGTTTTGAGTTTTGGGCGATTATTAAATCTGGTATACTAACACCATTCTATATAAAAAATCTGGCCTGTTTATATTGCAATGTTACATTAAACTTGAGGTATTCAATCTGCTTTCGGTGGTTCGGAGAAGATTAACCCCTTAAAATAGATTTGTCAACGAATATAAAGTGACAGGAAAAGGAGTGTTTTTAAAACTGTTCTTGGTTAACATTGTACTCTTGTGGGTATTTATTGTGGATGCCAAAATTACGTTCCGATACAGGTGAATTATTTACTCTTCATTGGTGATTTCATACAAAACCAAAAACTTTTATCACGAAAGCACGAAATATCAAAAGCACGAAATATCAAAAGCACGAAAAAACCGAAATTTTATATAAAATAATGATTCTTTCCACGGAGCCTGTGCCGGACTTGATCCGGTAGCCGGAATGACGTATTTAATTGCCAGGTTAATAATATAGATAGAATTCATTAACTTTTCGCTTTTTACCCTTCTAAGTAGAAATACCTACTAAAATTAGAGTAGTTTCCCGGATTGACGACTTGTTTTTTAACGGGTATAAAAACCCAATGTTAGAAATAGTGAGACCTAACTTAGCCCTTTCCTGAATAGCGCAAGAAGGCGGTGGTAAATTAGCGGGCTGCCTTGCTCCGCGAACGCGCCGGGGCCTGTCTACACAGGCTTAACCAGCTTCTTGCGCTATCAATTAATCCCGTTTTCTATTAGTAATTTCTAAACCTTATTCAGCCTATAATTATATTGAAACCACTTTTATAAATTCCTGATACCCAGGGGGGCAAAAAATATAGGCTTTAGGAGTGTTTAGGTGGAATTCCTCTTTGAGGGAGTAGGGATGTGTTGAACGTTGTTACACCCTCCTTCGCCTCCCACAATGGAGGAAAGTGTAACGGTAAAAAACAGTCTTTACAATTTCAATGAAATTGATATGATTGACAGGTTATGGATAGTTCAAACAGCATTGTCAGAACAAAAGAAGATAAAAGGAAACATAAAACCTGTGTTTCCTGCGGCGGAGCCCTGCCGAAACGGAAACAGAAATATTGCTCCATGGACTGCAGGGACAAACTGCTGTTTGCCTTGAGATGGCTCACTAACCTTCTGCAGCCTCTTCGCACAAGGTATGCCTCCTTCTTTTTTACGGGATCAAAATTAATTATTAACCTTATTTCCTATCATTCTAAGGAGAGCCTGACGTATTATTCTAATCGGACACCGGGAATCCTACCCGCAAAAGATCTTCAAAACATGATTTTGTCTTTATCCCGGCAATGGCACAATGAAAATGAACGGATGAATTGCAGACAGCTTGCTTCCATATCAGTACTTGAAAAGGCACACAAAGGCGCTGCATCTTTTGATTCGATTAAACTGAAAACTGAAAAAAGAATATCTAAAGTTTTCAAGTATATGACCTGCCTTAAAATCCCAATGACCGTTTTAGAATCAGAAAGCGCCCATCAAACCATCAAATCTGCATACCGGAAAGAGGTCATGAAGCATCACCCGGATCATGGAGGAGAGGACGAATTGTTCATATCGATCGTCCAATCTTATAATGAGATCATGGGGTGGATAAAAAATCCAACATATTCGGCACGTCGAGGAATTCGCGGTATGTGGAGTTATGATGGTGATTTGCAGAAGTGGTACCCGCCGATGTGATGCATGGAAATATTGGGGGCATTACGACGGATTATTTTTTATCGAGTAGTAGTCAACAATATCACCATAGAAGTCGACATTTTGCTTTGAGGGTGTTTCATGACAGATTATTACCAGCGAACTGTTTAACATCCATATGGTTTCCGTTATTAAATCATGGTTCTATTTTTACTTCCGGATATGGATTTCCGCAGGTCGGGCAGTAAAGTTTTTTGATTTCAAGCATCTGCAGATCAATTAAGTGAAGCGGGAGTCTGTATTGATCACCACAGCGGTCGCATTTAAGATCCAGGGGGCGACGCACGCCACAGTTCGGACAATATACTGAAGCCGAACTGGAGACCCCACAGGAAAGACAGCATTGTAAATCTTTTTCTTTTTCGGTTCTAATGGTTTGCTGTTTACGTAATTCCTTTAAGCTTTGCCCTGAATTTTTTACTTTTTGAAATATTGTGTTCAGTTCCTGTCGATGCTTATTTAAATCACTGATCAGGCTTGAACCATAAATAATCCCTTTACTATCGTCTTCGATTTTTTGCATCTCATCCGGTTGTTTATATAACTTCTTGAATTCAGTCTGTAATTCAGATAATTGATCCAGGGAAGATTTGATTCCAGAACGGACGTTTTGATGTTCTTCCGGATCGCTTTCAGTTAAAAGCCGTTTGAATTCGCTGATCGGGACTTCTGTCTTATTCCATTGATCGAAAATTCCGGAGATTAAATCGTTCAATTTTTTTTCTATTGCCTGGCGTTCACCCTGCAGTTGTTTGATCCGCTCTCTTTCTTTACGCTCTTCTGCTTCCGCCTCCCGTCTTTTTTTCCGTTCTTCCTTTTTTTCCAGATAATACGCCTTACGTTTATCTCCCCACTTTTTGTAAGTAAAGGTGAGAAACGCAACAGTTCCCACGGTTAAGCCAATAAATATGTAATTTCGATAGATATCACCGTAAACACCTGTGATCACAATCGCGAGAGTATATACACTGAGCGGCAATATCCTGGTCACTGCGAATCGAAGATCCATGATTCGCCAGATATGAATCACTAAAAGAGGCATGGATAAAATAGCCGAAAGCAGCATGGCTGACCATGTTTGTAATTCCCCTCCCAGGCTTAACACCAGGAAAATAACAAAAAACAGAAAATAATTTAAGGCCAGTAAAAGGAAATCCCCCCACCGAAAATTGTCCAGGCTCCCGGCCTGTCGTAAATCGCCTAAATAGGAAAAACCAAGACCGAATATCATAATCGCCAATCCGGCCAGCTGCAGTAGTAAAATAATTCTTCCGACCGGACTCATCGCTCCGGGGAGTTCAATAATCACCTGCCTGTCGGTTACAAGGTTATCATAGTGCCATTTTATCCGCCCCGGTTCAATTTCGCTGGGTTGAAGCGCTTCTGCCGGAATCAGTTCAGTGTTGACACCTTCAAGATTGAGGTCAAGCTCAAAACGTCCGGCTCGTCCGGCTCCCGGACCTCTATAAACAAATTTATCCCGTCCCTGTGCGCCATATGTAACCGTAGCTGAAAGTGTTTCGCCTTTTAAAAGTTCCCCAATCCACAATATTCCTTTGAGCGTATAGCGGACATCTGTGGGTTCTCCATACACACCCACTGCGTCAGAGAACTTTAGTGATACATTTCTGGCCTGAGTAGTACCCTCCGGAAAAGGAAAAAAGAGTTTGATCCTGGATATCTGTTCATTGGTATTTCTGAATACAAATTGTCCGGTGAATGTAGCGTCAAAAAGAGTATATACTTTTAACCGGTGCATATAATGTTCTGCCATCAGTTTTACATAAACATCAGCAACATCAGTAACCGGTATTACCGACGGCAGTTCTTTGGACGGCTCTGTTTGGGTTATTTTTACTGGCTCAGTTAACTGCACGGTAACCGCTTTGTTTTTCGCTTTTTCCCGAAATGACAGAAAAGCCGGAATTGCGACCGCGGATAGTATGCCAATGATCACCACCACAATCATCAATTCAATTAATGTAAAACCTGGAACGCTTTTATAAGAAACCTTGTTTGGCTTTAATAAGTTCATGATTTCCATCCTTAATGAAATTTGGGTGATTAAGATATGCAGGTTTTTGAATCAGTGGTTTCAAAACCTGAGAATATTGGACCCATTTCTGATAGACCGCAAGAATAATGCCAGAATTAAGCAAGATAAACGGTATATATATAAAACATTCTGCAAATGGAAAATAATTTTGGTTTTGGAGTGCCCTATCGTTATTAATCCTATTTCATTGCTGTCTCAGTTATATGCCTGAAATATAAGTGTATATTCACGGATATAAACAATCACTTTACGTTATTCACGGAATATGTAATAATTATTCATGATTATAGACACACTCCGCTTTAATAAATATC
>JAUVGT010000392.1 GCA_030593645.1 Deltaproteobacteria bacterium | reverse complement strand
AGTCCATTCATGACCCGATCCTGGCAGGTGCCCCAATCATATTCTGCATATTCTACTTCAATCCCCATCCTCTTTTTCAGGACCTCTTCACAGATATCGATGAAAAGTCCCTTGTGTACTCCACTTTCTGTGTAGGTCATGGGCGGGAACCGGTCCACGGACAATTTGAAAGTGCCCCGAATATCAGAGTGGATCTGGTTCGATTTTTCACCCGGTGCCATTTCTTTTGGAACCGTTGTTTTTCCTTTATAATCTTTTAATACATTTTCCCGGATTTGATAAATCACCTGGGATAATTCATCTGAAATGGCGGCAGTTTTTTTTGAGTTTTCTTTCTGGGATTTTGTTAACGTACTGATTTCAGACAGGCCGTCATTAAATTTTGTAATCCCCTTTGCCTGCCGGGTTGAGGCTTCATCGATCTCTTTGATGATATGCGTTACCTGGTCCACCTCCTGTTTAATATTTTTCAGAGCATCAACCATTTTCCCGGAGATTTTATTACCGGCATCCAGGTTCTCAATCGCAGAGTGAATCAAATCGGAGGTTTCCTTTGCGGCCTGTGCACTGTGGTCAGCCAAATTCCGCACTTCCTGGGCAACGACTCCAAAGGCTTTACCGTGCTCACCCGCCCGGTTGGCTTCTATGGTGGCATTTAAAGCCAGCAGTTTGGTTTGGGAAGCAATATTGTTGATGGTATCCACAATATTCAATATTTTGTTTCCGGACTCGCTGATAGCGGATATGGTACTGGTCATTTCCTTCATCTGTTCCACCCATTTTTCAGTTATAGAACTTGTTTCCATGGCCAGATGGCTGGCCTGACCGGTATTTTCCGCTATTTCTTTAAGCTGTTCTGTAAAATTTGTCATCTCCGTTGTGATGCCATCGAGTACGGAAGCCTGAGAATAAGCGCTCTGGTAAAATTTTTGACTGTTGTCGGTCAACTGATTGAAACTCGATTCCATCACGTCGATGTATTCATTGAGTCTTGATATTTCAAATTTACTGGAAGATTCGGCGTCTTCGGTGATTAATCCCCTGATGCGGATCCCGGCCCGGTGAAGATCCTGAAAATCCGGATCCTGTTTCAACTCTTCCGGAATGACGATATTGTCAATATTTATCTCCGGCCTGGCAAGATTCTCTAAATAATTCAATATTCCTGTTTTATCGATCATTGACGTATTCTTTTCCACTATGGCCAATTTGCGATACAGAAAGAAAACGAACACATAAGTTATAAAAATATAAATTATGAACAGAAAAGCGAGCCCAAATATATGAATAGAAGTGAGTAAACTGTCTTTAAAAAAACAAAGGGTGATAAAAATGAGAAGTGCGGTGATGCCGGCAGATGATAAAACAGGTGTAATAACCGCACGGTTCAGTTTGGAAGGTAACACAGGTTTTGTAGTACCCATAAAAACCAACTTTCCAGGAAATGTTATGATGCTATTTTAATCACTTATGACCATCTTTATTGACGGTTTCGTAATCCGCCGTAGGCGGACCAACTTCTGCGTTGTGCTGCATTTTGCAATGATTCAACTCCTCTGTTAAATAAAAAGACAGATTTAACAGAGCGGGTTCGATAAGTACGCTTCATCATTACAAAAATTGCACGCCTTGAATTTGAACTCTTTACGAAACCGTCTAATTCGGACTTTTTACGAGACCATCATCTTTATTAAATATAAATAAAAAACCTTGAATTGTCAATATTCACAGTATGTTTAGAATCCGCAGGCTCAATCCGGATTTATTTCTTTTCTGCCGTATCCTTATAATCTTTCAGCAATATTAAATAAAACATAATAACCGCAATGGTATAGATAAACGCTGTGATCAGAAATATGTATACATAGTCGAGTCCTGCTTTTCTAAGGTATGAAAAAATTTTGGAACTGATAAACCAGCTCCCGGACCAGATGGCAGCCTGCAAAGCACTCATCATTTCACGATTATCATTTCCCACATACTTCATCGCCACATCCGTAATCATCGGCTGCGCCAGATTCATCAACGGCTGTCTGAACATATAACAAAACACAGCAATAATTGAAGAAAGCAGCATCGCGCTGTACAACTGGGTTAATCCAAGATTAACCAATAAAAATATGGCAATGGCCTGGGATATGACAATTGATTTGACATGACCGAACTTTTTCTTGAAAAATGGGACCGCAATGACAGATAAGAAAACAATTGCCGTGGTTAATGAAGATAGTATGGCAAAAGTATCAGAATCGAATCTGTGAACATGGAAAAAGAATAATCCTACAAATGGGATGGTTAAACCAGCACCCACAGCGAGAATAAGAGTCGGTGTAATCGCTGCGAATAACAGCTTGATATCTTTTTTTGAATGATAAAAATTCTTATGATTTACTGTTTCCGGTATATGGTCCTTTTTAACTTTGGAAATAAAAAATAGTCCTGCAAAGCTTATGATCGAAATGAGAAGCAATATGTTTTTTTCATCAAAAAAATCGGGGACCGTATTTTTGAGAGTAAATATCAGTAGCCCACCGACAATTCCTCCAAAACTCCAGGTGGAAAAATTCAGGGATAATGCTTCCATCCGTGTTGCTTCATCTGTATTTCTTAAGATATATGGAAGAGATGAAATTTGCAGACATGTATAACCCAATCCCCAGAAAAACATGTTGATATAAAGTAAAAGATCTTTATTCCAGTGTATTGACAAAACAATCAAGATTGAAAACACAGGAACACTAAAGCCGGATAAATAAAAAAGAGGTTTTATTTTCCTGTTTCTAATATACAGACCGATCGGAATTGAAAAGAGCAGAACGCTTAAAAACCGGTAGGATATAAAATCAGCACTTCGGGCATCATTATATCCTGTTTTCGCCATATAAATCAGTAAGATCACCATAAAAGAAGTATTAATCAGCTGAATAAAAAATTCGGCTGCAACCATATTTAAAACAGAAGGGTCTATTTTTTTATATTGTTTAATAAACATCGATTGGGACCTTATAAATTCATCAGGTATAATGCAAACGCGTGTATACGATACATGATATATAATGTCAATGAAATCGATGTGAAGGAAGATAGATGGAGCTATCCCGATAGGTTAATAGATGAGTAAATGATTTATTAAGAATAAAAGAATCTCTCGCAAAGACACAAGGGGGTTGCCACACACAAAGCATGCTTTGTGTGTGACAAAAAAAAACCGTTTTTCTTTGCGCGCTTCTTGTCACGGCTTCCCTATGCTGACGGATGCGCCTGGCGAGATACTAATGTTAAGTATACTACTCTATCCTGCCGGCTGCCGAACCAATGCTGAGCCATCATTATTCTGTATTTCAGATAATTGCTTCTTAATCGCATTGATTAATTGATCAGCGTCGGGTGCGGATACATAATCGTCCATTCCGGCCTTGAGGTATAGTTCGAAACCACCTTTGATAGTTTCTTTGCTGAACCCGATGACAATAATATCTTTTTTAGATACCGGTTTTGATGCATTGATCAGCATGACAGTGTTCAGTACTTCTTTTTCCGGAAGAGCCGTATCAATGAGCACCACATCAAAAAGTTCCTGTTCAAGTACCTGTTTTACCTGACTGCCGTTTTCTATCGCATATGAATAGATTATATCCGGATATGCTTTCTGCAAGAGTGGATGTACCCATTCAGCAATTTCATAAACAAGGATTCGGATCAAACGATCCGGGTTTGAACGTGAAGCCTCCCAAGTATTTCCAAAGGCACCCATATTGATACGTTCACCATTGGGCGCGGACTCCAGGGAATAATCAGATGTCGGGTCACCCGTATCGATACAGGGGCTGGTGACATTGTCTTCAACCCAGGACGTGCCGGTCCAGCGCCCACCTTCTGAGCGCAGATGATAATCGCTGTTTGCCGGGTCGGCGTAAAGCGGATCTATGGAAATATTCCCTTGTGAACCGGTCAGGTCGGCAACCCCCACATAGTTATTGCCCTGGTTTTGAAACAGGTTACAAAAGGATATCACAGGTTGATATATATCCCCGCCACTGTCATCCCTGAATATCCCACCGCCTGAATGCGCGTTTGTGATAATACTGTTTTTAATAACAGGGCTTGATAAAGAAATATAGATATTGCCACCGTCATCGGCTGTGTTTTGATCCATCGTGTTATTTACAAAGTTCGGTGGAGTACCATTACATTCCGAGATATCGCCAAAATAGATACCACCGCCCATGGATCGAAATTCTGGATCATCAGAAAGACCTTCATTCATGGATATGATATTATTGGAAAATGTCCCAAAATAACAGGCAATACCCGCTCCCTGCACTGAGCGATTGCCTATAATAGTGTTGTATTCAACCACAGGCTCACTGACGGACCTGAAATCAAGTCCCCCTCCATGCATGGCGGCAAAATTACCTGATATTAAATTATCTGTGATCTCTGTTGTATCTCCGGTAATATTTATTCCTCCGCCC